>DUQM01000001.1 GCA_012837825.1 Actinomycetota bacterium
AGTAAAGCTTATCACACCTGTAGCAATGGAAGAAGGACTAAGGTTTGCTATCAGGGAAGGCGGAAGAACAATAGGTGCCGGCAGTATTTCCAAGATAATTGAGTAATATGTGGGAATGAAGAGGAAATATTTATTGACATAAATATTCCAAGATGTTAGCTTATTGATTTGCGTTTTTTCAAATAAAGGTGAAATTTGGAGTAAGAAGTGAGAGTAAACGTAATATTGGCGTGCAATGACTGTAAAAGAAGAAACTATACTTCGGTTAAAAATAAAAAGAATGATCCTGACAGGATAGAAATAAAAAAATATTGCAAGTGGTGTAGAAAGCATACGGTTCATAAGGAGACCCGTTAGGGCTGTAGCTCCAATCGGTAGAGCACCGGTCTCCAAAACCGGGTGTTGGGGGTTCGAATCCCTCCAGCCCTGCCAGAATTGTTTTGTTATTTCTCGTTATTTTAAAAGGAAAGAATAGGAAAAGAATTGGCTAAGCAAAAAGTTCCGACGAAATTCAAGCAAAAGGCCATGATGGAGCGGATGATGCAGGAAAGAAAAGCGCCTCCGACTCCTGTAAAGAAAAAGATTAACTGGAAAAAGTTTATAAAGGCAATCCCCGGAAGGATTGCAAAATTTTTCAGAGATGTGGTCCATGAATTAAAGAAAGTAACATGGTCAACAAAAAAAGATCTTTTCAGATATACGGTTATTGTTCTTATAACCATTGCATTTTTTGCAATAATCCTGGGGTTTTTTGATTTTATCTGGTTGAGACTTATAGAATTTATGGCTCTTGCATGAAATCTGAAAAAGAGTTAAGAAATTAGACTTGAGGGTGTTTTTTAAATGAGATCCAGATGGTATGTTATTCATTCATATGCAGGTTACGAGAATAAAGTGAAATTAAACCTTGAACATCGTAAGGAATCAATGAATATGAGTGATAAAATTTTTGATATTTATATTCCTACTGAAGAAGTAATGGAAATACATTCAGGGAAAAAACATGTTTCTTTGAAGAAAGTTTTCCCCGGATATCTGCTTGTCAAGATGCTTCTTGATGACGATTCATGGTATGTGGTAAGAAATACCCCGGGAGTTACCGGTTTTGTCGGGAGTGAAGACAGGCCCCAGCCGTTGTCTGAAGACGAAGTAAATAAGATAATGAAGAAAGTTGTTTCTGACAAACCCAAGCCGAAAACCGACTTTGAAATCGGCATGCCTATCAAGGTAATAAACGGGCCGTTTGCTAATTTTGACGGAACCATAAGTGAGATAAATATAGACCAGGGCAAGATCAGAGTTCTTGTTTCAATATTTGGGCGCCAGACACCGGTAGAACTGAATTTTGATCAGGTTTCTAAAATTTAACTTAATAATTTAATTTTTAAAAGAGGAAAAAATGGCAAAAAAGATAGCAGCATTAATAAAATTACAGGTTACAGCCGGTCAGGCAAACCCTGCTCCCCCTATCGGTCCTGCATTGGGGCAGCACGGGATTAATATAATGGAATTCTGCAAGCAGTTCAATGAACAGACTGCAAACCAGACCGGAACTATTCTTCCTGTAGTAATAACTGTATATGCTGACAGGAGCTTCAGTTTTATAACAAAAACTCCTCCTGCTGCAGTTCTGATTAAAAAAGCTGTTGGCATAGATAAGGGCTCAAAGGAGCCCAACAGGTCAAAAGTTGCAGAGATAACAAAATCACAGATTGAGGAAATTGCAAAACTTAAATTGAAAGATTTAAATGCAAGAAAAGTAGAATCTGCGGTTAAAATAATCGAGGGTACTGCAAAAAGCATGGGAGTCAAAGTAGTTTAATTTTTAAGAAAGAGTTTTTATTTAAAAGGACGGATTGTTGTGAAGAGAGGAAAAAAATATATTGAAAAAGCTTCAGGAAGAGACAGAGTTACTCTGAATACTCCGCTGACAGCTATAAAATGGGCAAAGGAAAACAGTTATACAAAATTTGACGAATCCATAGACCTGTCAATTAATCTTGGAGTTGATCCCAAGAAAGCCGACCAGATAGTAAGAGGAACGATAGTTCTTCCCAATGGAACAGGCAAAGTGGCAAAAATACTTGTTTTTGCCCAGGGTGAAAAAGCTATGGAAGCCAAAGATACAGGCGCTGACTATGTTGGCGGAGAAGAGCTTGTTGAAAAGGTCGCGGGAGGATGGCTGGATTTTGATATATGCATAGCTACTCCCGATATGATGAAAAGTGTAGGCAGGCTTGGAAAAGTACTTGGACCAAGAAAACTGATGCCTAATCCGAAATCAGGAACTGTTACAATGGATATAGCAAAAGCAGTAAGCGATATCAAAAAAGGAAGACTTGAATTCAGGACAGATAAATACGGAGTTGTCCACAGCACAATAGGAAGAGTCAGTTTTGATTTAAAAGCGCTTGCAGAAAATTATTCCGCACTTATGGATGCAATAATAAAAGCAAAGCCATCAGCTGCAAAAGGAAAGTATGTAAAAGCAGTTTATGTTTCTACGACTATGGGTCCGAGCATGAAGATAGATGTTACCAAATCAATTGAATCAGAAATGTCTGAGGTAGCATAAAAAACTATCATTAGTTTATTTGTAATCTGTATTAATAAAATAATAAAAAATAATAGCAAATAGACCAAAGACAGCAGGTGCCAAAGAATATTTTGGCTTAATAGCCTGCCCAGGTTGATTGTAAAGTTTAAAATCGACCTGCTTTGGGTCGATTTTTTGTTATTTATAAGTTTTTAAAAAAATATTGGAAAAAATATATTAAGTTTGAATAAGGTGGTGGTTTAGTTGATAAAAAAAGAAAAGGAATTAAAAGTCGACATATTGAAGAAGGATTTCAGCGAAAATGCAGGTCTGATTTTTGCGGATCACAGCAATATGAAATCTGAACAGTCAACGATAATAAGAGAAAAACTTGACAATATCGATGCAACTTTAAGAATTGTCAAGAATACGCTTGCGACCCTGGCAGCAAATGAATGTTTTAAAGATATTGATCTTACTGAAATTTTTAAAGGCCATACAAGCATTGTTATCAGCCATAAGGATATCATTTCTACAGCCAAAGTATTAAAAGATATAGCCAGGGAATATGATATCTTGAAAATTAAGGCAGGAATAATCGATGGCAGACTGATCAACTCACAGGATGTTGAAACGCTTGCAGGTCTTCCTTCAAGAGAAGTTCTGCTTACAAAGGTTGCTTCGGGTCTGTTAAGTCCTATTTATGCATTGGTAAGTCTGCTTAACAATTTGCCGCAGAAACTGGTAATGACGCTGGCTGCTATTCAAAAAAATAAAGAATCCCAGATTAATTAACAATTAAACAAATTTAAGGTTTGGAAAAAGAAAGGATAAAAAATGGCTAAAGAATTAAAGATGGAAGAAATACTGGAAGCGATTGAAAAAATGACAGTGCTTCAGCTTTCCGAGTTAGTAAAAGCATTAGAAGAAAAATTCGGAGTAAGCGCTCAGGCAATGGTTGCTGCTGCTCCTGCCGGAGGAGCTGCTCCTGCTGCTGCAGCTGCTGCTGAAGAAGAACAAACGGAATTTGATGTTATCTTAAAAGCTGCAGGCGAAAAGAAAATACAGGTTATCAAAGTTGTAAGAGCCATAACAGGGCTCGGTCTTAAAGAAGCTAAAGATCTTGTGGACGGCGCACCAAACGCTGTCAAAGAAAAAATTTCCAAAGAAGAAGCAGATAAAATCAAAACAGAACTTGAAGAAAACGGTGCTACAGTAGAAGTTAAATAATCCGTTTTAAATGTCTGTATCTGCTATATTAAATTTATTGCAGATATTGATTCCGAGTTGATTTTATTAGAGATATACGTCAATAGATAAACTATCTGAAAAAAATAGTTAGTTTATCTATTGACATTATCCAATTATTTGATAAATTAACTATTTGCAACTTTTTTGGGTTTAAAAAAACACCCTCTTAAAGTGAGCTTTTTATCCTTTTAACAGTAATCAATTTTTTGATTGTGAATTTTTTTGCAATTTTTTAAAAAGGGGAGAAATATTAATGCAAAAAACTAAGAAAATCCAAAGATATGAATTTGGTAATATTCCTGAAATCATTGAAATGCCCCACCTTCTTGACATACAGAGAAAATCTTTTGACTGGTTTTTAAAGGAAGGCGTATGGGAAGCGCTTAAGGATATTTCACCCATTGAAGATTTCACAGGAAACATGTCCCTTGAATTTAAAGATTTTTCATGGGGTGAAGTGAATGCTCCTATTGATGTGTGCAAGATGGAGAATATGGACTTTTCAGCTCCTCTGAGAGTAAAAGCCAGGTTTACCAATAAGGAAACCGGTGAATACAGTGAACAGGAAGATGTTTTTCTCGGAGATTTCCCGCTTATGACGGATACGGGAACATTTATTATAAATGGCACTGAGAGAGTAGTTGTTTCACAGCTTGTCAGGTCACCCGGTGCTTATTATGACAGTGATATTGACAAGAAAAAAGAAAAAGTAATTTATCTTTCCAAGCTGATTCCGACAAGAGGTTCATGGATTGAGATAGAAACAGACAAAAAAGACATTGCTTATGTCAGAATCGACAGGAAAAGAAAATTTTTACTTACCATATTTCTCAAATCAGTCGGATTCGGGAACAATGAGGAACTTCTAAAGCTGTTCAGCCCGTTTGACAAAGTCGGCTGTATTAAAAACACTCTTGAAAAAGACATAACAGAGACAGAAGAAGGCGCTCTTATTGAATTTTACAAGAAATTAAAACCGGGCGAACCTTCTACAAAAGAAAGCGCAAAGACTCTGATATCGCAGCTCTTCTTTAATTCCAAGAGATATGACCTCGGCAAAGTCGGTAGATATAAAATAAATAAAAAGCTTGAACTGGACCAGCCGCTTGAAGCTGAAATTGAAGAACAGCTCAGTTTAATAGACCAGAAAATGGGTATTGATGCCAATGATCCGTTTATTCTTCACAGCAAGGATATTTTTATGTTTGTAAAATATATATTGCAGCTCATGGATGGGATAGGAGAGCTTGATGACATTGATCATTTTGGAAACAGAAGAATAAGAAATATCGGAGAACTTATACAGAACCAGGTAAGGATAGGGCTTGCCAGAATGGAAAGAGTAGTTAAGGAAAGAATGACTACTCAGGATGCTGAAACAATCACACCAAAATCACTCATTAATATAAGACCGCTTATTGCCGCCTTAAAAGAATTTTATGGCAGCGGCCAGCTTTCACAATTCCTGGATCAGACAAATCCGCTTGCCGAGATAACACATAAAAGAAGACTTAGCGCCCTGGGGCCCGGCGGTCTTTCAAGGGAAAGAGCAGGTTTTGAGGTAAGAGATGTACATTCTTCACATTATGGAAGAATGTGCCCGATTGAAACCCCTGAAGGTCCGAACATCGGACTTATAGGTTCGCTTGCCACATATGCAAGGCTAAATGAATTCGGGTTTATTGAAACTGCTTATAGAAAAGTAATTAAAAGAAAAGTAACTGATGAAGTTGAATATCTTACTGCAGATGATGAAGAAAAATATACAATAGCACAGGCTACTGCTCAGATAGATGAAAAAGGGTATTTTTCTGAAGAAAAGGTACTTGCAAGACTGGGAGGAGAAGTAATTGCTGCGGATCCTAACAGTATCGATTATATGGATGTTTCCCCCAAACAGCTATTCAGCGCAGCTGCTTCCCTTATTCCGTTTCTTGAGCATGACGATGCCAACCGTGCTTTAATGGGTTCCAACATGCAGAGGCAGGCTGTGCCTCTTATTTATCCTGAACCTCCTCTTGTAGGGACAGGAATGGAAAAGAAGGTAGCGCATGACAGCGGACAGATAGTTACGGCAAAAAATGCCGGGAAGGTCATTTATGTTTCAGCAAATAAAATAATTATTGAATATAAGGCAGAATCAAAAGGCAAGACTATTGCACGGGATGAATATAATTTGTATAAATTCCGAAGATCGAATCAGGGAACCTGCATCAATCAGAGACCCGCTGTGTTTGAAGGGCAGGAAGTAAAAAAAGGAGAAGTTATTGCCGACGGACCTTCGACCAATTCGGGAGAGCTTGCTCTTGGCAGAGATCTTCTGGTTGCTTTCATGCCCTGGGAAGGCTATAACTATGAAGATGCAATAGTGCTTTCTGAAAGACTTGTAAAAGATGATGTGTTATCTTCAATACACATATCAAAACACGAGATTGAGGCAAGAACAACAAAACTTGGTCCGGAAGAAATAACCAGAGACATTCCTAATGTAGGCGACGAGCTTCTTAAGAATCTTGATGAAAGAGGAATAATCAGACTCGGTGCCGAAGTAAAACCCGGAGACATACTTGTAGGAAAGATAACCCCGAAAGGTGAAACTGAACTTACTGCGGAAGAAAAACTTTTAAGAGCTATTTTTGGTGAGAAAGCCAGAGAAGTCCGTGACAGTTCT
This sequence comes from Actinomycetota bacterium, assembly GCA_012837825.1. Classification (NCBI taxonomy): domain Bacteria; kingdom Bacillati; phylum Actinomycetota; species Actinomycetota bacterium. Next base: position 6,459 of record DUQM01000001.1, read on the forward strand.
TTAAAAGTGCCTCATGGCGAAAGCGGAAAAGTAATAGATGTTCAGATATCTTCAAAGGAGACAGGAAATGATCTCCCGCCCGGGGTAAATGAACTGGTCAGAGTATTTATAGCAAAGAAAAGAAAAATATCTGTAGGAGACAAACTTGCCGGAAGACATGGCAACAAAGGCGTAATCTCCGTAATTCTTCCTGAAGAAGACATGCCTTATACAGAAGACGGCACCCCGGTCGATATAATACTGAATCCGCTGGGCGTTCCTTCCAGAATGAATGTCGGACAGATTCTTGAAACTCATCTCGGGTGGGCTGCCCATGAAGGGTGGGAAGAAAAAAATAATCCGGCCATGAAAGAGATCAGACAGGAAAACGGACGGATATTTACAGCCACACCTATTTTTGATGGCGCAGAAGAAGACAATATCAGAGAAATATTAAAAAAAGCGGGATTGCCGGAAACAGGCAAAGTGCCTCTTTATGATGGAAAAAGCGGCGAAAAAATAGCTTCCGACATTACCATAGGATATATATACATTCTGAAACTGCTGCATCTTGTTGATGACAAGATACATGCAAGATCCACAGGACCTTATTCGCTGGTTACCCAGCAGCCTCTTGGAGGGAAAGCCCAGTTTGGAGGCCAGAGATTCGGCGAAATGGAAGTATGGGCTCTTGAAGCATACGGTGCAGCTCATATTCTTCAGGAAATGCTGACTATCAAATCAGACGATGTTTTTGGAAGAGTAAAAACATATGAATCAATAGTTAAGGGCGAGAATATAGAAAAACCGGGCATTCCTGAATCATTCAAGGTTCTTGTAAAAGAAATGCAAAGTCTCTCCCTGGATGTCGAAGTCCTTTCGGAAGAAGGCAAAGAAGTAGAGATAATAGGCCACGAGGATGAAATCATGAAAACCGTAAAAGAACTGGGAATAGACCTGCAGCATGATGAGAGCCTGAATTTCTTTGCTGAACCGGATTTAAAACATGGCCGGAATAACGATTTCGATGATTTCGGTGATGATTTTAATGAAGAAAGTGATGAAGAGTCGGATATAAGTGAGGAATCCAATACAGAGAAAGAACCTGAACCGGATGAAAGCCCGGCATAATAAGATTGAAGACATATAATACTTTATTAATTATGTTAATTTTTAATTTTGAAATTTTAGTTCACTCGAATAGGGGGAATTTATAAATGTCTATAAGTATAGATGTAAACAATTTTGATGCTTTAAGGATAGGTCTTGCATCGCCTGAAAAAATCAGATCCTGGTCAAATGGCGAGGTTAAAAAACCTGAGACCATTAACTACAGGACTTTAAAGCCGGAAAAAGACGGTCTTTTCTGCGAGAGGATATTTGGTCCTACCAAAGACTGGGAATGTTATTGCGGCAAATATAAAAGAGTAAGATTCAAGGGTATTATTTGTGAAAGATGCGGAGTAGAAGTAACCCGTTCAAGCGTAAGAAGAGAAAGAATGGGACATATTGAACTTGCTTCTCCCGTATCCCATATCTGGTTTTTTAAAGGCGTACCTTCAAGACTTGGCTATATACTTGGTCTTACTCCAAAAGATCTTGAAAAAGTACTGTATTTTGATTCATACATAATAATTTCAATTGACAGGGAAAAAATCGAAACCGAAAAGGAAAAAATAAAAGCAACCCATGAAGCCTATATTGAAGAAACGGAAAAGTTTCATGTTGAAAGAATAAATGAGATAAAGGAAACGAATGATGATTTCCTGAGAAGATATAAAACAGGAGAGCCGCTGGTTGAGTTGGAAGCTTTTGATGACAGTGAGCTTGAAACTGAAAAGGATGTAGAAGCCAAAATTGCAAAAATAATCAAGGAAAACGGAAAACTTCTTGAAGAAGAAGAGGAAATATATCAGGAACAGATAGAGCTAATCAAGAAATCACAGGCACTGTTCTTTAATCTTGAGGAAAAGATGCTTATCGCTGATGAAAATCTGTTTAAAAAGCTTAAAGAAATATACGGCGATTATTTTAAAGGCGGAATGGGCGCTGAAGCAGTCAAGGAACTGTTAAAAAATATTGACTGTGAAAAAGAAGTAGAAGAGCTGAAAAATATTATTGAGACATCAAAAGGACAGAAAAGAAGCAAAGCAATAAAGACTCTTAAGATAATTTCTTCTTTTGTCAATACAAATAACAAGCCTGAATATATGATACTCGATGTTCTGCCTGTTATTCCGCCAGACCTTCGTCCGATGGTTCAGCTTGACGGCGGCAGATTCGCAACATCTGATTTAAATGATCTTTACAGAAGGGTTATAAACAGAAATAACAGACTTAAAAAACTTCTTGAACTGGATGCTCCTGAAATAATAATAAATAATGAAAAAAGAATGCTCCAGGAAGCAGTGGATGCTTTATTTGATAATGGAAGAAGAGGAAGAGCTGTGCTTGGAGCCGGCAACAGACCTCTTAAATCACTTAGCGACATGCTTAAGGGAAAGCAGGGTCGTTTCAGGCAGAATCTGCTTGGTAAAAGGGTAGACTATTCCGGACGTTCGGTAATCGTTGTAAATCCAAAATTAAGGCTTGACCAGTGCGGCCTTCCAAAACAGATAGCCCTTGAGCTTTTCAAACCTTTTGTTATGAAAAGACTTGTAGACGAAGACATTGCAAGCAATATAAAATCAGCAAAAATCATGGTAGAGCGTGGCGATGAAAAAGTATGGGATATGCTGGAAGCTGTAATAAAAAATCATCCTGTTCTTTTAAACAGGGCACCCACACTTCACAGGCTTGGAATTCAGGCATTCATGCCTATTCTTGTTGAAGGTAAAGCCATACAAATACATCCGCTTGTATGTCCTCCGTTTAATGCAGACTTTGACGGAGACCAGATGGCTGTACACGTTCCGCTTTCAAATGAAGCCAAGGCAGAAGCGATCATACTTATGCTTGCTTCCAATAATATACTTTCGCCTGCAAGCGGCGAACCTGTATCAACTCCTTCACAGGATATGGTGCTTGGCATTTATTACCTGACTTCAGAAAGAATCAAGCCAACAGGAAAAGAAAAATACTATCCCGATTCCGAAGCTGCATTAAGAGATTATGATTATGGATTTATAGAGCTTCACACTCCTATAAAAGTAAAGATTGATGAAAAGGTAATTAAAACAACTATAGGAAGAATCATATTTAATGAAGCTTTTCCTAAAGACTACAAATATATAAATAAGGAAGTTTCCAAAAAAGAACTTATTTCAATTCTGTCAGACTGTATCACGAAATACCAGAATCATATAATTGTTGAGATACTTGATACTATAAAGGCGCTTGGATTCAGGTATTCTACATTATCAGGACTTACTATAGGAATAAATGATATTATTGTGCCTCCTAAGAAAAAAGAGATTCTAAAGAATGCTGAGGAAAAGATAGACAAGGTAGAGCAGTACTATCAGCAGGGTATGATAACTGATGATGAAAGACATGACAGGATAATCCAGATATGGTCGCAGACAAATGAAGATGTGGCTGCTACTATGGAGAAAAACTTTGACAAGTTCAATCCCATATATATGATGGCAACCTCAGGTGCCCGGGGCAATATAAAGCAGTTAAGGCAACTTGCAGGCATGAGAGGACTTGTAGCAAACGCGAGGGGAGATATTATAGACAGACCGATAAAATCCAATTTCCGTGAGGGTCTGACAGTTCTTGAATATTTTCTTTCCACTCACGGCGCAAGACAGGGTCTTGCCGATACTGCACTCAGGACTGCTGACTCGGGATATCTTACAAGAAGACTTGTCGATGTGGCGCAGGACGGTATGGTTAGAATAAATGATTGCGAAACCGACGAAGGGATAGATCTTTTTGTGCTTACTCTTGAAGGGGAAGAAAATCTCAACCTTATCGGAAGGTTATGCCAGATAGAGATAACGGATCCTATTACCGGGGAAATCATACTTAATAAAGACGAAGAAATTACAAGAGAAGATATAGACAGGCTGGTACAGGCAAATATTAATACCGTCAATGTAAGATCGGTGCTTACATGTGAAGCTGAACAGGGAGTATGCCAGAAATGTTATGGAAGAAACCTGTCCACCAATAATATAGTCGATATAGGAGAGGCTGTAGGAACTATTGCAGCCCAGTCAATCGGTGAGCCGGGTACACAGCTTACTATGCGTACTTTCCATACGGGAGGAGTTGCATCAACTGTTATCCAGAGATCTATCAAATCTCCGGTAAAAGGAAAGCTTGTCCTGGGTAAGGAAATACTTGAACTTCTTAAACTCAAAAAAGAAGATTTTACCAGTGAAGAGAAAGATGACATTATCGAAATAAATATTGAGCACATACCTCATAAAATCACTTTTAAAGTTAAAATGGAAGAGAATCCTGAAAGTGAAAAGAAGTCCTCGCAACTTATCGATGTTATAATACCCAGAGGTGAAGTCCTGCAGCTTAACAGGAATATAAATGTTGAAAGAGATCAGGTATTTGCAAAACTCATATCCACTGCAAAGAAAAAGAGATATGTTCATAAACACGAAAAAACATTTGAAGGCATTGATATTACATCAGGTCTTCCGAGGGTTGTTGAATTGTTCGAGGCAAGAAAACCCAAAGAGCATTCAATAATGGCTGAGATATCGGGGAATATCAAAATCGAGGAACTTGATTCAAGGATGCTCAGTCTTACAATAACCAGTCCGGGTGGCAGTGAAGAAAGAGTTTATGAAGTTTCTGCAAGGTCAAAAGTGAGGTTTAATAACGGGGATTTTGTACAGGCGGGAGAACAGATAACGGAAGGTCCGAAGAACCCTCATGATATATTAAAGCTGAATGGCATAAAAGCATGTGCCCAGTATCTTGTAAAGGAAATACAGAGTGTATACAAGTCACAGGGTGTAGAAATAAATGACAAGCATATAGAAATAATTGTAAGACAGATGCTCAAGAAAGTAACCATACTTGAATCCGGAGACAGCTGTTTTCTTCCCGGACAGCTTGTTGACAGGCTTGTATTTGAAAAGGAAAACAAAAGACTTGCCGAGGAAGGCAAAAGACCTGCAGTTGCAAAACAGAATCTTATGGGTATTACCAAAGCATCACTTGCAACGGATAGCTTCCTTTCAGCGGCTTCATTCCAGGAGACTACAAGAGTACTTACCGATGCAGCCATAGAAAACAAGACAGATTTTCTGATTGGTCTTAAAGAAAACGTAATAATCGGAAAGAACATCCCTGCAGGAACCGGAATGACAAGGTACAGAACAGTGGAACTTGAGTACCCGGGATATGTTGCTGAAGAAGCCGAAGAAATAGATGTGGAAACTGATTTATCAGAGGAAGATAATATCGAGCTTGATATATAAGATGTGGCAAAAAAGTAATTTGATTTTAAGATTAATTTGTTGACATTTTAATCTTAAAATGATAATCTTTTTGCTTGCGCTCTAAAGACGGGTGCCCGTTTCTAAGATTTTACAGATAAATTTTACCATTAATTGTTGCATTTATTTAAACTAAAAATTTATTAATTTTATTATTACATTGATTATAAAAAAAGAGGTTAGAAGGTAGAATATATGCCTACTATTAATCAGTTGGTGAGAAAGCCAAGAGCAAAAATTGTTAAAAAGAAAAAAACACCTGCTTTGCAGGGAAACCCTTTAAGAAGAGGAGTTTGTGTAAGAGTTTATACAGCTACACCAAAGAAACCTAACTCAGCATTAAGAAAAGTTGCAAGAGTAAGACTTACAACAGGAATTGAAGTAACTGCATATATCCCCGGGATAGGGCATAATCTACAGGAGCACTCCATTGTTATTATCAGAGGGGGAAGAGTAAAAGACCTTCCGGGTGTAAGATATAAAATCGTAAGAGGGACACTTGATACTTCCGGTGTGGACGGCAGGAAAAAAGGTCGTTCAAGATATGGCGCCAAAAAGCCGAAACAAGGCTAAAAATCTACTTTTAGCTTTTTATTTAAACAATAATAATTAATTGGAAATATATAAATTATATTAGGGGTTTTATAAGGAGTTATGAATGTCTAGAAAGAAAAGAGCTCCCGGAAAGGGTTTTGAAGAAGATCCTATTTTTAAAAGCAAGCTCATAACTGAGTTGATTAATAAAGTACTTTGGGGCGGAAAGAAGAGTACTGCTGAAAACATTGTTTACGGCAGTCTTGAGGTTCTTGGCAAAAGAACCAAGGAAGACCCGATGGAAGTGCTTGAAAAATGTATGGACAATGTGAGGCCGGCTCTTGAGATAAAACCGAGAAGAGTCGGAGGAGCAACCTACCAGGTTCCTGTTGAAGTTTCTCATGAAAGAGCAAACACGCTTGCGATAAGATGGCTTATAAGTTTTGCCCGTAAGAGAAAAGAGAGAACAATGCAGGAAAGACTTGCCAGTGAAATACTTGACGGGGCAAGCAATACGGGAAACAGTATTAAAAAGAAAGAAGATTTACATAAAATGGCTGAAGCCAACAAGGCTTTTGCGCATTACAGATGGTGATTTGTTTAAAAAGAGAAAATGGCTAGACAGGTACAATTAAAACAGACCAGAAATATTGGTATAACGGCTCATATAGATGCCGGCAAGACCACCACTACTGAACGTATTCTTTATTATACCGGCAAAAGTTATAAAATTGGCGAGGTACATGAAGGCACTGCCGTTATGGACTGGATGGTTCAGGAGCAGGAAAGGGGCATCACAATAACTTCGGCTGCTACCACATGTTACTGGAAGGATCACAGGATAAATATAATCGATACCCCGGGTCATGTGGATTTTACTGTTGAAGTAGAACGTTCATTAAGAGTTCTTGACGGTATGATAGGGCTTTTTTGTGCTGTTGGCGGAGTTGAACCACAAAGCGAGACTGTCTGGAGACAGGCTGACAAATATGAAATACCAAGAATAGCCTTCGTTAATAAAATGGACAGGAACGGTGCAGACTTCGGCTATGTGGTTGAAATGATCAGAACAAGACTTAATGCAAATCCCGTGCCCGTACAGATACCTATTGGCAGTGAAGATGTTTTTAAAGGCATGATAGATCTTATAAATATGAAGGCGTATATATATTATGATGAAATGGGTTTGAGGTTTGAATATGCCGATATTCCTTCCGATCTTGTACAGTCTGCAAAAAAATACAGAGCAGAGCTTATAGAGAATGTTGCTAACTTTGACGATGAAATACTTAATAAATATGTTGAAAATATTGAAATAACTTCTGCCGAACTTTTAAAAGCAATAAGAAAACTTACAATTGAAGTTAAAATAATTCCTGTTCTTTGCGGTTCATCTTTTAAAAATAAAGGTGTCCAGCCCTTGCTTGACGCAGTAGTGGATTATCTGCCGTCTCCGATGGAAAATATCCAGCCGGTTGGCACAAATCCTTATACCAAAAAGGAAGAAGTAAGAGAAATAAAAGATGAAGAAGCTTTTTCAGGTTTTATATTTAAAATAATGACGGATCCTTTTATTGGGAAACTTGCATATTGCAGGGTATATTCCGGAGTACTTTCAGCAGGAAGCCAGGTATTAAACACCACAAGCAACAGCAATGAGAGAATAGGAAGACTGCTTTTAATGCACGCAAATCACAGAGAAGAGATAACAGAAGCTTACTGTGGCGATATTGTTGCTATCATAGGATTAAAAAAAGTAACTACCGGGGATACAATCTGTGATGTTAAAAATCCCATAAGATATGAGTCGATATCTTTTCCCGAACCGGTTCTTTCAATTGCAATTGAGGCCAAAACAAAGATAGATCTTGACAAGCTTACCAAGGCTTTAAATAAACTTGCTGAAGAAGATCCTACTTTCAGGGTGGGTGTTGACAGCGAAACCGGGCAGACAATCATAAGAGGTATGGGAGAGTTGCATCTTGAAATAATAGTTGACCGTTTACTCAGGGAATTTGAAGTGGATGCCAATGTCGGCAAACCACAGGTTTCCTACAGGGAAGCAATAACCAAACCCGTACAGATAGAAGGAAAATATGTAAGACAGAGTGGCGGCAAGGGACAATACGGGCATGTAATAATGCTGTTTGAACCTAATGAATACGGCAAAGGATTTCTTTTTGAGGATAAAATTAAAAGCGGGGCAATACCCAAAGAGTTTATCAAACCTGTGGAAATGGGAGTCCAGGATGCAATGCAGTCAGGAGAACTTGCCGGATATCCTGTTATTGATGTAAAAGCCACACTTCTTGACGGGTCTTATCATGATGTAGACTCTTCCGAGCTTGCATTCAGGATAGCTGCGTCCAAGGCATTCAGGGAGGCCATGATGAAATCTTCACCAATATTGATGGAGCCCGTTATGGAAGTAGAGGTTGTTACTCCTGAAGAATCAATGGGAGACGTTATAGGGGATATTAACTCAAAAAGAGGCAAGATTTCTGAAATAAATACAAGAAATAAAATGACTAATATAAAATGCGAAGTTCCTCTTTCCAATATGTTTGGTTATGCAACTGATTTGCGTTCAAAAACACAGGGAAGGGCAACTTTTACAATGCAGTTTAAAAAATATGAACCTGTTCCTGAAAATATAGCCAGTGAAATAATCAAAAAGGTCAAGGGAGTTATTGCAGTTTGATTTTTTTATTAACATAAACACATGCACAATTAAGTTACAAAGATTATTTATATTATCTAATCTTTAAGAAAGGAAAACATAGGTATGGCTAAAGAAAAATTTGCAAGAGGCAAGATACATATGAACATTGGTACGATAGGCCATGTTGACCACGGTAAGACCACCCTTACAGCAGCTATCACATACTGCCTTAAAGGCAAGGGTTTAAACGTAACCGAGCGTCCTTTTGATTCAATAGATAATGCCCCTGAAGAAAAAGCAAGAGGAATAACCATTGCTATTTCACACGTTGAATATGAAACAGACACTCGTCACTATGCCCACGTTGACTGTCCCGGACACGCCGACTACGTAAAGAACATGATTACAGGTGCAGCGCAGATGGACGGAGCAATACTTGTAGTATCGGCAGCAGACGGCCCCATGCCCCAGACAAGAGAGCACATACTCCTTGCCCGTCAGGTAGGCGTTCCATATATAGTAGTATTTTTAAACAAGACAGACATGGTAGATGATCCTGAACTGATAGAACTTGTAGAAATGGAAGTGCGTGAGCTTCTTTCCTCATATGAGTTCCCGGGAGATGACATCCCGATTGTTAAAGGCTCAGCTCTTAAAGCCCTTGAATGCGGTTGCGGCAAACCTGAATGCCCTGCATGCGGTCCTATCACGGAACTGATGGATGCAGTAGACAGCTACTTCCCTGATCCCACACGTGATGTCGACAAACCATTTTTAATGCCTATTGAAGATATATTTTCAATAACAGGAAGAGGAACAGTAGTAACGGGAAGAGCTGAAAGAGGCAGGATAACTCTTCAGGAAAACGTGGAAATAATAGGTATAAGGCCCCAGATACAGAAAACAGTTGTAACGGGTATAGAGATGTTTAGAAAACTTCTTGATGAAGGCCAGGCAGGAGACAACATAGGTCTTCTTTTAAGAGGTATAACAAAAGACGATGTTGAAAGAGGCCAGGTAGTTGCAAAACCGGGTTCAATTACACCTCATTCACATTTCAAAGCACAGGTTTACGTGCTGTCAAAAGATGAAGGCGGAAGACATACGCCTTTCTTTAACGGATATCGTCCACAGTTCTATTTCAGAACCACAGACGTTACCGGAGACATATCTCTTGAGCAGGGTGTGGAAATGGTAATGCCCGGTGATCATACGGAAATGGAAGTAAAGCTTATCACACCTGTAGCAATGGAAGAAGGACTAAGGTTTGCTATCAGGGAAGGCGGAAGAACAATAGGTGCCGGCAGTATTTCCAAGATAATTGAGTAATATGTGGGAATTGATAAATGTTGGAGGACATATAAGTGAGCGCAGTTAAATTAGAACAAAAAATAAGAATTAAACTTAAGGCTTATGATACGGAAGTAATAGACAGATCTGCAAAAAAGATAATTGAGACAGTAGAGAGTTCGGGAGCAAAAGTATCCGGTCCGATACCTTTGCCAAATAAGAAAAATGTTTATTGTGCAATAAGGTCTCCTCATGTCGATAAAGATTCAAGAGAACATTTTGAAATAAGGACACACAAAAGACTGATAGACATTATTGACCCGAATCCAAAAACGGTTGACATGCTGATGAGGCTGAATCTCCCGGCAGGTGTGGACATTGAAATAAAGTCCTAAATATTTTGAAAAATTTATAAATTTTTAATTGATTAATTTTATAAAAAATTATAAAATACCTAACTTGTGTTATCTAATTTTTTATAGAGATTATTTGTGTAATTTTTGAATATTGTTTTTTTGCAGTATTTATTAGAAAGAGAGCTAAAATGGTTAGCGCAATTTATGGTAAAAAAATAGGTTCGACTCAGATCTTTGATGATGCCGGCAATGCAGTTAATGTAACGGCCATTTATGCTGATCCATGTAAAATAGTACAGATAAAAAATGTTGAAAGCGACGGCTATAATGCATTGAAAATCGGTTTCAGCCAGGCTAAAGAAAATAAAGTGAGCAAGCCTCTCAAAGGTGAATTCAACAAGGCAAAAGTTGAAACTATGAAATATTTAAAAGAAATAAGACTTGATGACTTTAATAATGAATATAAAGTCGGAGATACAATCGATTTATCGGTTTTCAATATTGGTGATCTTGTAAAAATTACAGGCACATCAAAAGGCAAAGGATTTGCAGGAGTTATAAAAAGATATAATTTCCGTAGAGGCCCTATGACCCATGGTTCGCATAATATAAGAAGGCCTGGTTCCGTAGGAATGAGCGCTACGCCCAAAAAAATACTCAAAGGTAAAAAAATGCCCGGAAGAATGGGCGGAGTGCAGGTTACTACACCGCCTACCAGGATAATAAGCATTTTAAATGATGACAATATGATTCTTGTAAAAGGTTCGGTTCCCGGTGCCAAAGGCAGCCTGGTCTTTATTAGGAAAGCTTAGGTTTATTAGGAGATAATACAATGACAACTATTGATATCTTAGATTTAAAAGGAAGCAGTACAGATAAAATTGATATTCCTGAAGAAATAACTTCCCTGGAGGTAAATACAAATATACTTCATATGGAAGTTAAAAGATTCCTTGCTTCTTCAAGATCAGGTACAAGCAAAGCAAAAGGAAGAAGCGAAGTAAGCGGAGGCGGGCGAAAACCATGGAGGCAGAAAGGTACCGGAAATGCAAGGGCAGGCAGCAACAGATCACCTTTATGGAGACATGGAGGAGTTACTTTCGGACCGGTTCCAAGAGATTATTCTTTTAAACTTAATAAAAAGGTTGTAAGAAAATCAAAGCTCATGGCTCTTGTTGATAAAATTAATGACAGCAGGCTTTTAATAGTGTCTGGCTTTAATTTTGACAAACCCAGCACAAAAGAAGCATATAATGTTTTAAAGAGCTTGAAAATAAATGAAAATAAGGTACTTGTTGTAATAGATGATCTTGAAGGCAGTGAAGTTCTTTCATTCAGGAATCTTCCCAATGTTCTTCTGACTTCTTATAAATCAATAAATACTTATGAATTACTTGTAAGTGATTTTGTTCTTTTTACAAAAAGTTCCTTTGAAAAAATGCTGAAGGAGTTGTCAAATGCAAGATCCTAGGGACATAATTTTTGCTCCGATTGTATCTGAAAAAAGCTATAATGCGGTTAAAGATAACAGATACTCCTTTTTTGTTGATCTTAGGGCAGAAAAAGGTGAAATAAAAAGAGCAATAGAAAAAATATTTAATGTGAAAGTACTGAAAATCAGTACAGTAAATGTAAAGCCGAAACCTAAACGACTTGGGCGTAGTATCGGCAAAAGTCCAAGACAAAAGAAAGCCATCGTAAGTCTTCGCAAGAAAGACAAAATTGACTTCTTTCAGTCTGCTTAACGACTTTTAAATTAATAATTTAATTTTATTTGTTTTTTATAATACATATTGTTTTATGCAGTTTTGTATTTAAGAAATATTAACCATTAAGGAAAAGAAAGTAATTAACGTTTTAATTAGTTGCGGAGGTAATAAAGTTGGCCTTAAAAAAATATAAACCTACATCTCCAGGTAGGAGATTTGCGACAGTGTCTGACTTTTCTGAGCTTACAAAAAAGGCTCCTGAAAAATCACTGACTGTGCCTCTGTCAGGTAAAGGTGGAAGGAATAATAATGGAAAAATCACCCAGAGACATAGCGGCGGCAGACATAAAAGACTTTACAGGATAATAGATTTTAAAAGGAATAAAGCAAATATTCCTGCCAAAGTCGTAGCCATAGAGTATGATCCCAACAGAAGTGCGAGAATAGCACTGATTAATTATGCTGATGGTGAAAAAAGCTACATTATTGCTCCTGTAGGCTTGAAAATAGGCGATATTGTAATAGCGGGCAGCAATGTTGATATCAAAATCGGAAATTGCCTTCCTCTGGCAAACATACCTGTAGGTACCTTTGTTCATAATATTGAACTAAAAGTAAATAAAGGTGCTGCGATTGCCAGATCTGCCGGTTCTTCTGCACAGCTGCTGGCAAAAGATGAAGAGCATGCACAGCTAAAACTTCCCTCCGGTGAAGTAAGAATGGTAAGCATAGGATGCAGGGCATGCATAGGACAGGTAGGAAATCTTGATCATGAGATAATAACTCTGGGAAAAGCAGGAAGGTCCAGATGGCTTGGCGTAAGACCGGGCGTAAGGGGAACAGCTATGAACCCCCATGATCATCCGCACGGTGGCGGTGAAGGGAAAAACAAAACTGCCGGCAGGAACCCTGTAACGCCCTGGGGTAAACCTACTCTTGGATACAGGACAAGGGATAAGAAAAACCCTTCAGACAAGTTTATTATAAGAAGAAGGAAATCTTAACAGGTTTTAATTTTATTTTAGTTTTTTAGAGGAGGAAAAATATGTCAAGGTCTTTAAAAAAAGGGCCTTTTATAGAAGAAAGCTTAATGCGAAAGGTTGAAAAGCTTGAAGAAACAGGTGAAAAGAAGATCATAAAGACATGGTCAAGGGAATCAACGATTTTTCCTGAAATGGTGGGATATACATTTGCTGTTCATGACGGGAGAAAACATATTCCTGTTTTTGTATCCGAATCTATGGTTGGTCATAAGTTGGGAGAATTTGCTCCAACCAGATCGATAAGACCACATTCTTATAAAGGTAAAAATGAAAAAGCGGCTTCTGTTAAAAAGAAGAAATAACTTTTCAATAATGAAGTCGGATTGTTTTAATTGATTATCAAAAAGGGGGCTTAATAGTGGAAGCTAAAGCAGTTACAAAATATATAGGCATATCAGCTACAAAAATGAGATATGTAGTTGAGCTTGTCAAAGATAAAAAGGTTGAGGACGCAGTTAATCTGCTGTCTCTGACACCAAAGTATGCTGCTGTTTATGTAAAAAAAGCAATTCAAAGTGCTGCGGCAAATGCCAGTAATAATTTAAAGATAAAAGAAGATGATTTATTTATTTCAAAGATTTATGTAACCCAGGGCCCTACCCAGAAAAGATTCAGACCAAGGGCAAGAGGAAGGGCTGACAGAGAAAGAAAGAGAAGCTCACATTTATTTGTATGGGTTTCTGATGGTAAAACAGAGGAGGTTAAAAAAATTGGGTCAAAAAGTAAGTCCTAATGGCTTAAGAATCGGCATTAATAGAGACTGGGAATCCAGATGGTTTGCTTCCAAAAAGGAATATGCTCAATTTATAAAAGAAGATATAAGCATCAGAAAGTTAATTAATGATCAGATCGCCAATTCAGGTATTTCAAAGATAGAGATTGAAAGAACTTCAGATGAAGTCAAAGTTGATGTTCATACATCAAAACCCGGTGTTGTTATAGGTAAAAGGGGAGCAAACATCAACGATATAAAAGACATGCTTCAGAAAGAAGTCGGAAAAAACGTTCAGCTTAATATTATTGAGGTAAAAAAACCCGAACTGGTTTCAAAACTTGTGGCTGAAGGAATTGCTTCCCAGCTTGAGGGCAGGGTAAGCTTCAGAAAAGCCATGAAAAAAGCAGTTTCGCTTACTTTAAAAGCAGGAGCTAAAGGCATAAGAGTGCAGTGCTCCGGAAGACTTGGCGGAGCTGAAATGGCCAGAACGGAATGGTATCGTGAAGGAAGGGTGCCTCTTCATACATTAAGGGCGGAAATTGATTACGGTTTTGCAGAAGCCAATACGACATTCGGAAAAATAGGTGTAAAAGTATGGATTTACCTTGGAGATATATTAGTTGACAAGGGTGTTATTGAAGAAAAAAAGGCTGAAAAAGAATCAGCAGCCAGCTAATTAATATTATATTTGAAGTTTGTACAGATTGAAGTTAGGAGATAAATTATGTCACCGATGTTAATGCCTAAAAGGGTTAAATACAGAAAAGAGCAACGTGGCAGAATGAAAGGAATGGCTAAAGGAGGCATGAAGCTTTCTTTTGGTGAATATGGTTTGCAGGCACTTGAGCCCGGATGGATAACAAGCAAACAGATAGAAGCTGCCAGAGTTGCGCTTACAAGATATATAAAAAGAGGCGGAAAAGTATGGATAAATATTTTCCCTCATAAACCGGTTACAAAAAAACCTGCTGAAACAAGGATGGGCAGCGGTAAAGGTGCTCCGGAAAACTGGGTTGCCGTTATCAAACCCGGAAAAATAATGTTTGAACTTGCCGGCGTAAATAGGGAGATAGCGCAGGAAGCAATGAGGCTTGCTTCTCACAAATTACCTTTAAAAACGAAATTCATACATGAGGAATAGTTAAGACAATAAGATGAATTTAAATATTGTTTAATAGATTAGGTGAACAAATGAAAGCTAGTGATATAAGAGAATTTTCAAGAGAAGAACTACAGGCGAGGCTTCTGGAAGTCAAGAAAAATATTTTCAATCTTAAATTCCAGAAAGCATCCGGTCAGCTGGATGACTTAATGAAAATAAAGAATTTAAAAAGAGATGTTGCAAAAATTGAAACTGTTTTGAGGGAAAAAGAACTTGGAATAGTAGTAAAGGTGACTGAAAAGGAAAAACCGGTTAAAAAATCAAAACCCGGAAGCAGCCGGACAAAGCAGAAAGCTGCAAAAACAGATGAAAAGAAAGTTAAAGAAGAAACAGTTAAAGACAAATAAAATTTTAGTTTTTAAATAAGGGGGACTCCTTGGAAAGAGGAATTAGAAAAACAAGAATCGGGACAGTTGTAAGCGATAGCATGGACAAAACAATAGTTGTTGCTGTTGATTCGACTTACAGGCATCCCTTATATAAAAAGATTTTAACCAGAATCAGAAGATACAAGGCACATGATGAAACCAATGATGCCAAAAAAGGTGATAAAGTTTTAATTTCTGAAACAAGACCGCTGAGCAGAACGAAAAGGTGGAGACTTGTTGAAATAATTAAGAAAGCTGAATAATTAAGAAAGCAGTTTATAAGAAAGGGCTGTAAGATGATTCAATCTTATACTAGAGTAAAAGTAGCTGATAATACAGGTGCCAGAGAGCTCATGTGTATAAGGGTTTTAGGCGGAACGGGAAAACGATATGCAAGAGTGGGGGACATATTTATGGCCACAGTTAAAGATGCCAACCCCGGCGGAGTTGTTAAAAAAAGCGATATTGTAATGGCGGTGCTTGTAAGGTCAGTTAAAAAATATAGAAGAAAAGATGGTTCATATGTAAGATTTGATGAAAATGCTGCAGTAATCATCGATAAACAGGGTAATCCGAAAGGAACACGTATTTTTGGGCCTGTTGCAAGAGAGCTAAGAGAAAAGAATTATATGAAAATAATATCTTTATCTCCGGAAGTTGTATGAATTAATTTTTACAGGAGTGTAGATAATGTTCAAGATTAAAAAAAATGACAAAGTCAAGATTATGCAGGGCAAGGACAAAGGGAAAGTCGGCAAGGTTTTAAGGATAAACCCTAAGGAAGAGAAACTGTATGTAGAAGGGGCAAATATAATTAAAAGACATACAAGACAGAAAGCCCAGAATCAGCCTGGCGGAATCATTAAAAAAGAGGGTCCCATAAATATTTCAAACGTAAAAATAATCTGCCCCGGCTGCGGGAAAGATTCACGGGTAGGGTTTGAAATTAATGAAGGCAATGAAAAAGTAAGGATTTGTAAAAGCTGCGGACAGCAGATTTAATTTTTTTTTAAGTATTTATTTAAAGAGGATAAGTTATGACTGTGACAAAACCTAGATTAAAAGAAAAATATAATAGTGAGATATTAAAGCAGCTTATGGAGGAGAGAAAATTCAGCAATGTAATGGAAGCTCCAAGGCTGAAAAAAATTACTATAAATATGGGTGTTGGTTCAGCGACACAAAATGCCAAAGAGCTTGAAGGAGCTATAAAGGATCTGGCGATAATAAGCGGGCAGAAGCCCGTCATCACTAAAGCCAAAAAATCAATTGCAAGCTTCAAAGTTCGTGAAGGTAATTCAATTGGTTGCAAAGTGACACTCAGAGGAGCAAGAATGTATGAATTTCTGGACAGGCTTTTAAATGTTGCAATTCCCAGGATAAAGGATTTCAGAGGCATTTCCAGAAAAAGCTTTGACGGAAGAGGCAATTATACTATTGGTTTAAAGGAGCAGACAATTTTTCCGGAAGTCAATGTTGATGACATTACTTCGGTTAAAGGGATGAATATTACTTTTACAATGGATTCCAAATCAGACGATGATTCATTGCTTTTATTGGAAAAGTTCGGTTTTCCATTTAAAAAATAATTTTTAAAACAGGAGGATTTTTTGGCTAAAAAATCATTGATGGTAAAGCACAGCCGGGTGCCTAAGTTTACTACAAGGAAATACAATAGATGCAATAGATGCGGAAGGCCAAGAGGATATTTCAGGAGATTTGGTCTTTGCAGGATATGCTTGAGAGAACTTGCATATGAGGGCAAAATTCCTGGACTTGTAAAGTCCAGCTGGTAATTAAAGGAGGAGATTAAATGGCAGCAATATCAGATCCGATAGCTGATATGTTAACAAGGATTAGAAATGCCAATAAAGCAAGAATAGATTTTGTTGATATGCCCAATTCAAAAATGAAAAGGGGGATAGCAAAGATTCTGCTTGAAAAAGGCTTTATAAAAAATTTTGAAGTTACTGATGAGAGCTCAAACAGTAATCTGAGGGTTTACCTGAAGTTTGACAGGAATAAAAAAGGGATAATCAAAGGTATTAAAAAAATCAGCAAGCCGGGTTTAAGGATTTATGCCAAAAACAGCGAAATCCCCAGAGTTTTAGGAGGTCTGGGAACGGTTGTAGTATCTACATCCAAAGGTTTAATAGCTGGTGATGAAGCAAAGAAATCAGGTCTTGGTGGCGAAATAATTTGTTACATCTGGTAATAAGAATAAAGGGGGATTTAAAGTGTCCAGGATTGGAAAATTACCGATTGATATACCGTCAGGAGTAGATATAAAAATTGATGGTTCAATGGTGACTGTAAAAGGAAAATTAGGGGAATTATCACAGGAGATAGGAAGTTCGCTTGATGTTTCCGTTGAAGATAACAAGATAATTGTAAAAAGAAAATCTGATGATAAGACAGGAAGATCGCAGCACGGTCTTTACAGAAGCCTTATCAGCAATATGGTTCAGGGCGTAAGCGTAGGATTTGAAAGGGCTCTTGATATAGTGGGAGTGGGTTACAGGGCAAGCAAGAAAGGTGAAGACCTGGAAATACTTATCGGCTATTCAAACCCTGTGCTTATCAAGGCGACAAAAGATGTAAGTTTTGATGTACCGAGCCAGAATATCATCCTGGTTAAGGGTATTGACAAACAAAAAGTTGGAGAAATGGCAAACACGATAAGAAATGTCAGAAAACCTGAACCTTACAAAGGCAAAGGTATTAAATACAGAGAAGAAGTAATAAAAAGAAAAGTTGGAAAAACTACTGCTTCAAGTGGAAATTAATAAGCTTTTTTAATATACGGGAGTTTTTATGAGGACTAAAAAAGAAATAAGGAATACAGCAGAAAGACGCAAATTATCGGTCAGGAACAGTATAAAAAAGTTTTCTGACAGACCGAGATTATGTGTTTTTAGAAGCAATAAATATATTTATGCTCAGATAGTAGATGATAAGACAGGAGTTACATTAACCGGTATAACAAGTAAGATGATAGAGAAAAAATCAGATGAAAAAGGATCTATCGGAGTTTGTTTCAGAACCGGCAAGGCTCTTGCTGAAAAAGCAAAGGAAAAAAATATAGATAAAGTTGTTTTTGACAGAGGAATGTTTAAGTATCATGGCAAAGTAAAAGCTCTGGCTGATGGCGCCAGAGAAGGTGGTCTAATTTTTTAACGGGTGATTTTTTAAGGAGGAATTGGTGCCTGAGTTTAGTAAAGATAAAGATAAAGATAATAATTTTGGTGAAAAAGTTCTGAAGATAAACAGAGTAGCAAAAGTTGTTAAAGGCGGAAGAAGATTTTCTTTTTCTGCTCTTGTTGCTGTTGGAGATATGAACGGCATGGTAGGTGTTGGATTTGGAAAAGCAAATGAAGTTTCAATAGCTATACAGAAAGGTGTTCATGCGGCAAAAAAGAATATGTTTAAAGTTCCTTTGAATAATGGAACTGTTCCGCATGAAGTGAATTCCAGAAATGGTGCCGGTCATGTCTTTTTTAAACCGGCTACCCAGGGTACCGGAGTAATAGCGGGCGGTCCTGTAAGAGCGATTATGGAGCTTGCCGGTGTTAAAGATGTTGTTGCCAAGATAATCGGAAGCTCAAATGCTTTAAGCGTGGTGAATGCAACAGTAGCAGGCTTAAAGAGTTTACAGGCCATCAACGATATAAATAAAAACGCATAAGCTTTTAAGGAGAAGAAATGGTTGATATCAGCGAACTGGGACCAGCTTATGGTTCTGTTAAAAAGAGAAAAAGAGTAGGCAGAGGTGACGGCTCCGGCCATGGAACAACTTCCTGCAGGGGAAGCAAGGGACAGAAATCACGTTCAGGCGGAGAAAGCAAAACAAGACTTGGTTTTGAAGGCGGACAGATGCCTTTGCATAGGAGAATCCCTCATTTAAAGGGATTTAAAAATACCAGAAAAGAAGAGTTTAATATAATTAATGTTTCTCAGTTTGAAAGATTTGAGGAAGGTAGTGTAATCGATTTTGAAACTCTTTCAAAAGTAGGCATGTTGATGAAGAACAATGCAAAGATAAAGATTCTTGGAAATGGGGAATTGAAAAAAAAGTATATAGTCAAAGCTAATTATTTTAGCAAAAGCGCTATATCAAAAATAGAAAAAGCTGGTGGCAAAGCGGAGGCAATTTAATGTTTCGTGCTCTTTTAAATGCTTTTAAAATTAAAGAATTAAGAAACAGAATATTATTTACCATAGGGATACTTGCTTTATACAGATTCGGTGCAAACCTTACATTACCCGGTGTAGATGCAACAGTCATACTTAAACAGGTTGAACAGGGGATAATGGGTATGCTTGATCTGTTCTCCGGCGGAGCCCTTGGAAATTTTTCTGTTTTCTCGCTTGGAATCATGCCTTATATTACTGCAACTATTATTATGCAGCTTTTGCAGGTAGTTATACCGAAACTTGATCAGCTTGCAAAAGAAGGTGAAGTAGGCAGGAGAAAAATCAATCAGATATCAAGATATCTGACGGTAGGTCTTGCACTGATGCAGTCAGTGGCAATGACTTTTTATTTCAGAAATTTCGGAGCAATCCCAAATTTCAACTGGATGCATGTTTTAATAATAGTGGTAACCCTTACTGCCGGTACGGCTGTCATTATGTGGCTTGGAGAACTTATCAACCTTCACGGAATTGGCAATGGTATATCTCTGATCATTTTTGCATCAATTATATCCAGAATACCCGGCGGTCTTATAAGCCTGTTCAGGCTTAAAGGGACAAACTGGTTATTTATCGGACTTTTTGCAGTTTTAACCGTAGGAGTTGTGGTTGCCATAATTCTTATTACCCAGGGTGAAAGAAGAATACCTGTTCAGTATGCAAAGAGAATTGTAGGAAGAAAGGTTTTTGGCGGCCAAAGTACTTATATCCCGCTGAAAGTCAACCAGTCCGGTGTAATGCCTATCATTCTTGCCGTATCGGTACTTCTTTTTCCTGCGACAATTGCACAGTTTATAAATGTTCCATGGCTGCAATCCATTGCAAACTGGCTTAGTCCGTCGATAGCGGGAAAAATAAATCCCGTATATATAATAATATATTCGGTGCTTATAATTATTTTCGCATATTTCTATACTGCTATTTCTTTTAATCCGAATGACACAGCAGAAAATCTTAGAAAATATGGTGGATATATCCCGGGAATGAGACCCGGTAAAAGTACGTCAGATTTTCTTTCCAATATTCTGAACAGGATAACACTTCCGGGAGCTATATTTCTGGCAATAATTGCCATTCTGCCGGAGATACTGATTGATACCCTGAAGATTCCTTTCAAGTTCGGCGGAACCTCGGTAATCATTGCTGTAAGCGTTGCTCTTGAAACAATGAAATGGATTGAATCCCAGCTTATGATGAGAGATTATGAGGGTTTTATAAAATGAGATTGATTTTACTTGGCGCGCCCGGAACGGGAAAAGGCACTCAGGCAAAGAAAATAACAGCAAAATTTAATATTGCCCATATTTCAACGGGCGACATATTAAGGGCGGAGATTAATAACAAAACAGAACTTGGCAGTAAAGCTCAGGAATTTGTTTCGTCAGGAAAGCTTGTTCCCGATGAACTTGTCATGGCAATGATTAAAGACAGATTTAAATCCGGTGATCTTCAAAAAAGGTTTTTGATGGACGGATTTCCGAGAACCATAGAGCAGGCTGAAAAATTCGACGAGATTCTGGATGAGCTTAATCTCAGCCTTGATAAAGTTATAAATATTGTCCTTGATAAAAATGAAATAATCAAAAGAATTACGAACAGGATTGTATGTAATTCATGTAAAAAAGTTTTCAAACTTGCTGATTTTTCTAATAAAGAATTAAAATGTGATTTTTGTGACAGTGTTCTTTCAAAACGAGCTGACGACTCGGAAGCAGTAATTGTCAAGAGACTTGAAGTTTATGAAATACAGACAAAACCGCTTATAGAGTATTACGGCAATAAGAAGCTTCTTGCTGATGTTGACGGTCTGGGGACGGAAGAAGAAATTTTTGAAAGGATCTTAAATTATTTATGATTATTTTTAAATCAGATGATGAAATAAAAATAATGGAGAAAGCTGCAGAACTTGTAGCTAATGTTCTTTTAAAATTGGAAAAGCTTATAAAACCTGGAATTACAACCGAAATGCTGGACAGGGAAGCAGAAGAAATGATAATAGCCCATAATGCCAAGCCGGCTTTTAAAGGTTATCAGGGCAGAATATCAAAAAGGCCGTTTCCGGGAACAATATGTGCTTCTGTAAATGAAGAGATAGTTCACGGGATACCCGGCAAAAGAAAATTAAATGAGGGGGATATTATCTCAATAGATGTAGGAGCCAAGCTGGATGGGTTTTTCGGAGATTCCGCAAGAAGCTATCTGGTGGGGAATGGTGATGAACAGGCAAAAAAACTGCTGAAGACTACCTGGGATGCATTAAACGACTCAATAGATCAATGCATTACCGGAAACAGGCTCGGAGATGTGTCCCATGCAATTGAATCCCGCGCTCTGGCAAATGGTTTTTCGGTTGTCAAAGATTTTGTAGGGCATGGTATCGGAAGAGACATGCATGAAGATCCACAGGTGTTAAATTACGGGCCAAAAAATCAGGGGCCTCTGTTAAGAAAAGGAATGGTAATTGCAATAGAACCGATGCTTAATGAAGGAGGCAGTGATGTGGAGATATTGCCTGATTTATGGACAGTTGTAACCAGAGACAGAAAAAGATCGTGTCATTTTGAAGACATGATAGCAATTACTTCTGAAGGCCCGAAAATATTAACAAGAATTTAGCAAATAAAAATAAATATGGACTTTTTTTACCGTATTTGATAAATTGATTATTTGTTTTCTTGTTAAATATGAAAGGAGTTTAGCATTTCTAAGAAGGAAGAAATAATTGAAGTAGAGGGGACCATACTGGAGGCTTTGCCTAATGCAATGTTTCGGGTTGAACTTGAAAACGGGCATAAAGTGCTTGCGCACATATCCGGCAAGATGAGAATGCATTATATTAAAATTCTTCCCGGAGACATGGTAAAAGTTGAGCTGTCTCCCTATGACCTGACTCGGGGCAGGATTACTTATAGGAAGAAATAAGTATATTTTAAAGATAATAGTTTTAAAGAATATCAAAAAATAAATATCATTTGATATTAATTTTTTAATATATCGTATTTTTAAGTAAACAATATTTTATTGATAAAGGAAAAAAGATGAAAATCAGACCATCAGTAAAGAAGATATGCAATGATTGCAGGATAATTAGAAGAGAAGGAAAGGTAATGATTATTTGTAAAAATCCTCGTCATAAACAAAAACAAGGCTAAGGGGGAAATAAGTGGCTAGAATTGCTGGAATAGATGTTCCTAAGAACAAGCATATTGTTATTTCTTTAACTTATATTTTTGGTATCGGCCGGTCAACTGCTCAGAGGATATTGTCTGAACTGGGTATAGAACCGGAAAGAAAAACAAGCGATCTGACTGAAGAAGAAGTTATAAAAATAAGAGAATATATAGATACCAATATCAAGGTTGAGGGAGATTTAAGAAGAGAAGTAAGCCAGAACATAAAGAGGCTTATTGATATTAATTCATACAAAGGTATCAGGCATAAAAGAAGCCTGCCTGTAAGAGGTCAGAGGACACATACCAATGCAAGGACAAGAAAAGGCAGGAAACCTTCTGTTGGTATTAAGAAAAAAAGTGTTTCAGTTAAATAATTAGGAGGATAAATTTGGCAACCAAGCAAGCTGGTAAAAAAAGAATTAAAAGAAAGGAAAGAAAAAATATTCCTTACGGGATTGCCCATATACAGTCAACTTTTAACAATACAATTGTAACTATTACTGATCTTAAAGGCAATACGATTGCATGGGGCAGTTCGGGTGGTCACGGTTTTAAAGGTTCAAGGAAAAGTACTCCTTTTGCAGCTCAGGTAACTGCATCAGCTGTTGCAAAAACAGCGCAAGAACACGGGATGGCAAAAGTAGATGTAAAGGTAAAGGGTGTGGGATCAGGCAGAGAAACTGCAGTACGTTCTCTCCAGGCTGCGGGTCTTGAAATCGGTGCAATCACCGATGTCACACCTGTTCCTCACAATGGATGCAGACTGCCAAAAAGAAGAAGGGTATGATTTTTAAAGATAATACGTTTTGATAAGGAGTTATTATAAATGGCAAGAGTAAAAGATGCTGTTTGCAGATTATGTAGAAGAGAAAAAGAAAAACTCTTTCTGAAAGGACTCAGGTGTTTTTCTGATAAATGTGCTGTTACAAAAAAGCCGTATGTTCCGGGACAGAAAGCTAAAATGAGACTTGTTGAATCTGAATACTACACACAGTTGAGAGAGAAACAAAAGACAAAGAGATATTACGGGGTGCTGGAAGCACAATTTCTAAATTATTATATAAAAGCTACAAGAAAAAAAGGGATAACAGGCGAGATTCTCCTGCAGCTGCTTGAAACCAGGCTTGACAATGTCATATATCTTATGGGATTTGCAGCCTCGAGAGCACAGGCACGTCAGCTGATTTCGCATGGGCATGTTAAAGTCAATTCCAGAAAGGTCGACATCCCTTCTTATCAGGTCAAACCTGGTGAAGTAATTACCATAGCTGAAAAAAGCAAAGAAATTCAGCCGATAGCAGAAGCCAGGGAAACTGCGGGAAGTATTTCAGTTCCTGAATGGCTTGAAGTTGACTTCAAGGCTTTGCAGGGAAAAGTAATAAGAATCCCTGAAAGAGCCGATATCAAAGCTCCGGTCAACGAGCAGATGATAGTCGAACTTTATTCTAAGTAATAATTATTTTAATATTTTTGGAGCTGATTTATTTTTTTTACTTTATAAACATAAAGTTATGATTAATTAGTCTCTCTTATTTTTTAGGAGGTTAAGATAAATTGTTAAAGATGCATAAACCAAGTGTAAGTATTAAGTCAAGCAATGATTTTGAAGGTGAGTTTGTCCTTGAGCCACTTGAAAGAGGGTACGGACATACTATGGGAAATTCAATAAGAAGAGTACTGCTTTCTTCTATTGAGGGTGTGGGCATTACGAAAATAAGGATTGAAAATGTCCAGCATGAATTCACTGTTCTGGAAGGTTTAAAAGAAGATATTATTGAATTTATTGGCAATCTGAGACAGGTAGTTTTTAAAATGGAGATTTCAGATCAGGTCATGGTAAAAATAGACAAATCCGGTCCCGGGATAGTGACTGCGGCTGATATAGTGCTGCCTTCTGAAATTGAAGTAATGAACAAAGACTGCTATCTGGGCACACTGTCTAAAAATGCAAATCTTAGAGTTGAAATATTTGTTGAAAGAGGAAAAGGCTACAGGAATGCCGAAGAAAATATTTCACAGAATGATCCTCTCGGAGTTATCCCGATAGACACAGTTTTTTCACCGATTAAAAGGATGATGTTTAAAGTTGAAGACACCAGAGTGGGGCAGATGACTGACTTTGACAAGCTTACAATGGTAATAAAGACAAATGGAAGCATAAAACCGGATGAAGCTTTAAGCCAGGCAGCCAAGATAATCAATGACCACATGGCTCTTATGATAGATCTTTCCGAAAAAGTAAAAAGTGAAGATACTATTTTTGAGGAAATAAAGCAGAAGACAAAGAAAACACAGTATCCTTCCATTGAAGATCTTGAACTGTCTGTAAGATCACATAATTGTCTTAAGAGAGCAGGCATAGATTCTGTTGAAAAGCTTATTCAGTGTTCTGAAGACGAGCTGCTTGAAATAAGGAATTTTGGCCAGAAATCTATACAGGAAGTAAAAAATAAGATAAAAGAATTAGGACTTTCATTTAAGAAAAAGTAGAATTGGGAGATTTTAGATATGGTTCAGCCAAAAAAAGGAAGAAGATTAGGTGGAAGCGGGACACACCAGAAAGCCATAATAAAAAACCTGGCTATTTCTCTTATAGAAAATGGTAAAATTGAAACAACAACAGCCAAAGCAAAATTTTTAAGAATGTTTGTTGATAAAATAATTACTATTTCAAAAAAAGGGGATTTGGCTTCAAGAAGGCGATGTATGCAACTGCTTGGAAATTATAAAACGGTACAGAAGCTTTTCAATGAAGTAGCGCCGGCGACATATGCGCGTTCCAGCGGTTTTACAAGAATTGTCAAGGTTAAAAACCGTATTGGCGACGGGGCTGAGATTGCCCAGATAGAGCTTTTAAAATAAATTTTGCTGGTTTCTCAATTAAATAATGGAGCTTTATAATTACAAAGCTGTTATTGAATATGACGGGACTGATTTTTTTGGTTTTCAGAGTCAGCCCGGAGAAATAAGAACCGTTCAGGGAGAATTGCTCGGTGTCTTAAACAGGATTTTCAGTAATGAAAAAATAAGTATTTCTTATTCCGGGAGGACAGATGCCGGCGTTCATGCAACAGGACAGGTAATTAATTTCAAAAGCCGTAAACTATTTGGGCTCTCCAGACTTAAGTGGTCGCTTAATTCACTTCTTCCGAATGATATTTCTGTAAGAAGTATGGATTTTGCAGAACCTGATTTTGATTCAAGACGGAGTTCTATATGGAGAGAATATAATTATTACATAGTAAATGATTATTATCAGAGCGTTTTTTTGAAAAAATACAGTCTGCTGCTGTGCAGGGAACTTGATATGGGTTTGATGCAGAAGGCATCCGGATATTTTCTGGGAAGACATGATTTTAGTGCTTTTTGCAGTCCGAATGATTCGAATAAAAGCAGGATCAGAGAAATCATGGAACTGGAAATTATTAAAACCGATGATCTTCATCAGAAAAATATGATAATTTTCAGAATAAGGGCAAATGCTTTTTTATATAATATGGCAAGAATAATTGTTGGCATAATAACGGAAATTGGAAGCGGGTCAAGAGATATATCTGATATTGAACTTGGATTTTTAAATAAGGGTGTTAACTATTCCGGCAGCATGGCAGATGCAAAAGGATTATTTTTGTCAAACGTCGGATATAAGGTTTTTTAACTTGATTGGAGGATAAATGGTAACCGTAGGCACAAAAACATTTAGTGCAAAAGAAAAGGATATTGAAAAAAAATGGTATGTAATTGATGCTGGCGGTAAAACGCTTGGCAGGCTTTCCACAGAGATTGCAAAAATCTTAAGGGGAAAGAATAAGCCTGTTTTTACCCCTCATGTAGATTGTGGAGATTTTGTAATAGTAATCAATGCTGATAAAATAGAGGTGACCGGAAAGAAAATGGAGCAGAAGATGTATTACAGACATTCCGGCTATATTGGTAATTTAAAAGTAACGAATCTTGAAAAATTAATGAAAAGCTCGCCTGATTTTATAATCAGGAAGGCTGTAAAAGGTATGTTGCCTCATAACACATTGGGCAAAAGGCTTTTAAGGAAGCTTAAAGTTTATTCGGGCAGTGTTCATCCTCACAAAGCCCAGAAACCGGAAGTGCTTGAAATTTAAAAACTTAAAAGAGCAAAATCAATATTTTGACTTTAAATGTTTAAAAGGAGATAAAGTTGGCGCAAGAATTAAGCTATTACGCAACTGGCAAAAGAAAAGAATCAATAGCCAAAGTGTGGCTCAGGCCAGGGGATGGCAAAATTACAGTTAATGAAAAAGATTATAAGGAATATTTTCCCAGAGATACTCTGGTGACTATGATTAATGAGCCTCTTAATGTTACGGGAACATCGAGTTCATATGACGTAGTTGCAACCATAGTGGGTGGAGGAGTTTCAGGTCAGGCAGGAGCTTTGAGACATGGCATTTCGAAAGCTTTGCTTGAAGTTAATCCTGATTACAGGACTATGTTAAAAAGCGAAGGTTTTCTGACAAGAGATCCGAGAATAAAAGAAAGAAAGAAATACGGTCTCAAGAAGGCAAGAAAAAGATCTCAGTTCTCAAAGAGATAATTTTTGGTTTTTCTTTTTGATGAGTTTCCCCTGTATAAAAATAAATTTAAGAAAAATTTCAAATAATGCCAGGTTAATAAACGACCGGTGTGCTTTAAAAGGCATATCGGTCGTTGCTGTTACCAAAAGCATACTTGCCGATATTGAAATAGTAAAAATACTGAAGAAATCAGGAATAAATATTTTCGGTGACAGCAGGCTGGAAAACCTTGTAAAACTAAGAAAATATTTTGGTTACGGGCAGGAGCTTGTTTTGCTCAGAACCCCTATGATATCGGAATGTGAAAAAATGCTGGATGTCTGCAATACTTCAATGCAGACAGAATTATCAACTATAAAAACAATATCTGATATATGTGAAAGAAAAAATAAAAAACACAATATAATACTTATGGTAGAGATGGATGATAAAAGAGAAGGAATATCTGCAAGGCGGACAATTCCTTTTTTTGATGAAATATTTAAAAAATATCCCCGGATAAAAATAAAAGGACTTGCCACAAATGCAAGGTGTATTTCAAAAAGACGGCCAAGGATTAACAGTATTGAAAACCTTATAGAAATCAAGAAACGGATTTCATCAAGGTATGGCTATGCAATACCTGTAGTATCCGGTGGAAACAGCAGCATATGGAAATATATTGAAGACAACTCCATTCCTGAGGGTATAAATGAGGTAAGAATAGGAGAAGCAATATTTATCGGAAACGAAACTTCAGGTTATGAAAAAATAAACGGTACCTTTAGTGATTCTTTTATTCTTGAGGCAGAGGTAATTGAAAGAAAAATAAAAAAAGGTTTCGTGTATAAATTTATAATTGCGCTCGGGATACAGGATGTGCCTTGCAAACATTTGATAATACAGAATCCCTGTTATGATATAATTGCTCAAAGCAGCGATCATACGGTCATAGGCTTAAAAAAAACCTATCTTGACGGGCTGGTTAAAAATAAAATGGATGGATTAATTCTGCCTGAACCTGAGGTAGGCGACAGGATAATTTTTGGCTTGGATTATTTCGGGCTGATGTTTTCAATGACATCACCTTTTATAAAAAAGATTTATATAAAATAAATATTGATAGGCGGATTGATGGAAGCAGATCCAAGAAAACTTTTTGGAACAGATGGAATAAGAGGTATTGCAAATAAAGATCTTACTCCTGAATTAGTATTAAAAACAGGCAAAGCGATTGCCGGGTTTATAAGCGGCGGCAAAGAGCGTGCAAGAATATTGATAGGTAAGGATACCAGGCCGTCAGGCGATTTGATAGAGACGGGTCTGAGTGCCGGAATAATGTCGGAAGGCAGCGATGTATTAAGCGCAGGCATACTAAGTACTCCGGGAACAGCCATGCTTTCAAAATTAATTGACGCAGACGGAGCCATAGTGATTTCAGCTTCACACAATCCTCTTGAAGATAATGGAATAAAAATCTTCAAAAAGGGAGGGGTAAAGCTTACTGACAAGGAAGAAAAAAAACTGGAGGATATTATCTTAAATGATGACCGGAAAGACTTTACAGGAAGGACCGGTCTTGATATAGGCAGACAGAAAATTATCCCGGATGCTCTGGATATGTATATTAATTATATAACCCGGGGTTTCAGATTCAATCTTGCAGGTTTAAAAATAGCTGTGGACTGTGCCAATGGAGCAACATCCGTAGCGGTTCCAAAGGTGTTGTCAATGTTCGGCGCTGAAGTTATCAGCTTTAATACCGACATCAAAAGCGGGCTCATTAATAAGGATTGCGGATCTACGCATCCTGAAGTGCTCCGGAGACTGGTAAAGGAAAGCAAAGCAGACATAGGGTTTTCTTATGATGGTGACGGAGACAGAGTCATAGGCTGTGACAGATTCTCAAGGATTCTTGACGGCGATGTTTTTCTTGCTTTCAGCGCAATATTAATGAAAGAAAATGATACTTTAAAGAATAATGGTGTAGTGACTACCATAATGGCAAATTATGGCCTGGAAAAAGCAATGCGGGAAAAAAATATAAGCGTTTATAAAACAAAAGTAGGCGACAGATATGTGCTGGAAAAAATGATTGAAAAAGATATCATTATAGGCGCCGAACAGTCAGGGCATATAATTTTTAGTAATTACAGCTACATAGGAGACGGATTGCTTTCCACCCTTATTTTTCTGGATTTACTTTATGAAAGCCGGAAAGACCCGGATACGGTCTACGAAATAATAGAGCATTATCCACAGGTTTTGAAAAATATAAAGGTAAAAGACAAGAACCTTATTATGCAAAGTCCTGAATTGAAGGAAAAAATAACAGAGGCAGAAAATTATTTGAAAGGTGAAGGAAAAATAGTTGTAAGGCCTTCCGGGACGGAATCTCTTGTAAGGGTAATGGTTGAGGCAGAAACCATGGATGTGGTTGAGAAGATACAGGAAGATATTTGTAATATTATTCATACAATAAAATAGAAAGCTGAAATATTATTTTTAAGAGTGCAAAGAGAGCTTATGTGCGGAATAATGAATTGAATATTTTTAATATCGGAACCGATCTGATAGAGGTTAAAAGAATTAAAAGAATCGTGGAAAAATATCCGGCTTTCCTGAAAAAGATATATACTGAAACCGAGATAAATTACTGTATAAGGAAAAACAGGGTTTTATATGAATGCTTTGCCTCAAGATTTGCAGCCAAGGAAGCAGTGGCAAAAAGTCTTGGTCAGGGAATCGGCAAAAATATTTTTTTTAAGGAAATAAATATTGGAAATGATAAAGATGGCAAACCTGTTGTATCGCTTAGCGGGAGAACCTTATCATATGCAAAAATTCATAAAATAAAAGATATTATACTTACAATATCTTCTACCAGATCATACTGTGTCGCATTTGCCACTGCATTATCTGAATGACAATTTAAAGACCCCTGATTATTTTTATGATAAAATATCTTAATATGTCTTTATGCTGCATTTTTTAAATTGAAAGGTCTCCGGCCTGATTTTTGAAGTAAAAATTTTTATTATTGAAGCAGGGAAAGAATTCTGAAAACCAATGGATTTTAATGACAATGATAATCTTAAAAAAATACTGAAAGGCAGCGATACCGCAGAAATTGACCGTGAATGCATGGAATCAGGCATTGATTCCGGGTGGCTTATGAATAATGCGGGTACATGTGTTTCAGATTTTATTCTGGACTGCTATCGGAAAAAGGAATTTGTTTTTGGTTCCGGGCAGAATGCTGTCGGAAAAACCGGCCGGGTGAAAACCTGCAAAAGTAAATCGGTATTAAAACTAAAGGGCTGCATACTGTGTGGAACCGGGAATAATGGCGGAGACGGCTTTGTCTGCGCATTAAATCTTTTAAAAAAAGGAATGGATTTAACCTTATTCTGTTCCGGTTTCCAGGAAAAACTGAAAGGTGACAGTCTTTTTTATTACAGAAAACTATTGGAAATCAAAGAAAAGCCTGACCCGCGGACTGATAAAATCCCCGGCAGCATAAAAATTTTTTTTCCGGAAAACGGAAATGAAAAAGACTATTTGGCAAAACTGGAAAATTGTCTTCTGGAATCTGATTTTGCCGTGGATGCATTATTCGGAACAGGGCTTCACAATGACATCAGAGGCAGAGGCCCGGAGATAATTGATCTGGTGAACAGAATCAGAAAATCAAAAAAAGAGCTGATTGTTTTTGCAGTAGACATTCCTTCCGGCATAGATTCTGACGATGGTAAAATACTCGGAAAAGCGATAAAGGCGGACCATACTATTACTTTCGGAACAAAAAAAACAGGGCATGTCATTTATCCGGGTTCTGAATATTCCGGCAAAGTAATAGTTACAGACATAGGAATACCTGATAGTATTTTAAAAAAACATGACGGCTGTTTTGAAGCTACATTAAAATGGGTAGCTGAAAAACTTCCGGACAGAGGGCAATATTCTTATAAACATTCGGTAGGCAAATTGCTTGTCATAGCAGGTTCAAGAGGTTTTACAGGAGCAGCAGCAATGACCTGCCAGGCTGCTATAAGAGCGGGGGCCGGAATAGTAACACTTGTCTGCCCTGTGGAACTAAACGAAATATTTGAAATCAAGCTGACAGAAGAAATGACATACCCTGTTGAGCAGACGGATGCCGGAAGCCTTCATTTGAATTCTTTCAGGGAAATATTGAATGAAAGCAAGAAATATGACGGACTTGCAATCGGACCGGGTCTTTCCAGAAATCCAAGCACTGTTATGCTGGTAAGAGAAATACTTAAAAACATTAAAATACCGACAGTTCTTGATGCTGACGGACTCAGAGCGCTTGCAGCTCCGCTGGAGATACAGGAAGATGCTTTGTTTAATCTTGAAAATGTAATAATTACTCCGCATCCCGGAGAATTATGTTCAATTCTTTCAAAAGAAAAAATAAATCCTGAAGAAAGAATTGCCTCAAACAGGGAATCGTCTGAAAAATTTGGCGTTGTTTCAGTCCTGAAAGGTTCTTCAACGATTATTACATATAAAAAAGATACTTTCATAAACCCGACCGGTGATTTTGCTCTTGCAACCGCCGGAACCGGAGATATCCTGACGGGGATCATCGGTGCATTTCTCTGCCAGGGGATGGACAGGCTAAGCGCTGCTGTCTGTGGTACTTATATCCATGGCCTTGCTTCTGATTTCATAAGTATCTGTACCGGTAAAACCTCAATGATTGCGACAGACCTTCTTGAGGGATTAAAAAAGGTATTTCTGGAAATTGAAAAATTAAAGTATTAAAATTGATTCTTACTGTTATATTCTTCAAATATAAAAACTATTTAGTTAACAAATATTAAGGAGAAAATTATATCCGGACTTGCAGCGCAAGACATATGTCAGTCAATATAGTTACAATAAATGAAAATGTATCAACTGAAGAACTGTCAGTGTTATTAATAGAAAAAAAGATAAGCGGTGTCCCCTGTGGTAAACGATGACGGAATCATGGTTGAAGTGGCAACGGGAAAGGACATAACCATTAAAATTAAAGACACTTCGGTATCCGATATTGCTGAAATGATGGTAAATAACAAAGTAAACAGAATTCCGATAGTTGATAAAGAAGACAGACCTGCAGGTATTATTACCGGAGCAGATATTGTAAAATCTTTTGCGAAAAATCAGTAAATAGGAAGAAAATTCGGAATGAATAATTTAAACTATGTTTATCATCCTAATGATCGTTTTGCCTGGGTAGAAATAAATCTGGATAATCTTGACAGCAATTTAAAACTTGTAAGAGAATTTATTTTTTCATGCAATTCTGAAAAAGACAATAAAAAACCGGATATAATGACTGTCGTAAAGGCAAACGCATACGGTCACGGTCTTCTGGAAATATCAAAAAGAGCAATTGCCGCGGGTTCTTCATCGCTTGGCGTGGCGCTTATCCACGAAGGTCTCAGGCTCAGGAACGGCGGGGTAAAAGTTCCGGTAATATGTCTCGGAGCCCATTCTCCTGAAAAAGTAAAAGATGCAGTTGAGAATGATATACATTTGTCTGTTACTTCCGTAAACAGTGCGAAAATAATTTCGGATATCTGCAGTTCCATTAATAAAGATTGCAGGGTTCATATAAAGATTGATACCGGGATGAACCGCATAGGTCTTGATTTTAAAAATGCCGTAAAAGATATAATTGCGATATCAAAAATGCCGGGCATAAAGACAGAAGGAGTATTTACTCATTTTGCATGTGCGTCAAGGAAAGAAGATTCCTATAATATGCTCCAATGGGGCAGATTTAAAAAGATAATGGATGAACTTAAAATCACATGCCCTGAAATAGAAAATTATCACTGTTCCAATAGTGCTGCATTTTTAAGATATCCCGAGATGCATCTTGACATAGTAAGGCTCGGCATTATTATTTACGGAATAAACCCCTTTAATAATGATTATGAAGATTTCTGCAGCAGGGATGTAATGGATTTTATCTCAAAACTTAAACCGGTTTTAAGCCTTAAAGCAAGAATTTCTTTTATTAAAAAAGTTCAAAAAGGTGAAAATATTTCTTACTGTGGCACATTTAAAACAAAAAGAGACAGCATAATTGCAACAATTCCGATCGGATATGCAGACGGCTACTCCTGGAATTTTTCAAACAAAGCTTATGCTATTTTTAATGATTGCCTTGCCCCGGTTGTCGGGAATATTACAATGGACCAGACAATGATCGATCTGACCGGATGCAATGGGGCAGGCGATGCCAAAGCCGGTGATGAGGTAGTCCTTATAGGCCATGGCGGCGGTAAGCAGATAACGGCAAACGAACTGGCAGATCTTATAGAGACAATCAATTATGAAATAATATGCATGATAGGCGACAGAATACCAAGAATATATACGAAAGGCGGATAAAAATGAGAGTTACTTTATTTAATTGCAGTCCCAGAAAAGACGGCAATACCTATACGGGACTTAAAATCATTGCTGGTGAGCTTGAAAAAGAATCTATATCAACCGGGATAGTGCAGATGGGATGCGAAAAAATCTATGGCTGTGATGCATGCGGCATATGTAAAAAAACAAAAAGCGGGTTCTGCAATATAAAAGATGATATGGTAAATGACTCAATTAAAAAAGTTTATGAAAGCGAAGGTTTTATAATAGGATCACCTACATATTTCGGTTCAGTCACTGCAGAAGCGAAGGCATTCATAGACAGGCTGGGATATGCTTCAAGGGCTGCCGGCATGAAATTAAACAGAAAGGCGGCAGCAGGAATAGCCATTGCAAGAAGAGCGGGAGCAGTGGATGCCGTGCTTCAGATAAATAAAATGTTTCTTATAAGCGGTTGCATAATACCATGCTCTTCTTACTGGAATATGGCAATAGGACGGGAAAAAGGAGACATATTAAATGATGCAGAGGGCATAGAAACATTTATTAATCTGGGAAAAAACATGGCATGGCTTTTAAATAAAATAAATGGCTGATAATGCATAAATGATAATTCAGAGAAAAAGCCTTGTTAATTAAAGACATATTTTAAAAATTTTTTTCTTATAAATGAATGGAGATTAAATGGCGAATAAAAAAATAAGCATATATGCACTGATTGTAATCATCATTGCGGTGCTTTCTGTTTTTGGAGCAGGATGCGCAAAAAGAGGCACGATTGAACCGGACTACAGCAAGGTTGTTGCGGAGGATTTTCTGGCTGCAGTCAGTGCAAGTGATTATGATTCTGTTTCTGCAGTGATTAGTGAAGATTTTAAAAAAAGCCTCAAATCAATGATCAATACTGCAACCGGCAAAGAATATACAAGTGAGAAAGAGGCGTTTGCAGATAAAATCTGCAAGCCTATTAATGAAAAAATAGGCAAGTATGAAAAAGGAAGCCTGTCTTTTGTAAAAACACTTTCAGAAAAGGGATGTACAAGTGTTTTTTATAAATCCGAATATTCAAAAGAAGCACAGGGAGATGTAACAGTGCAGTTTGTTTATGAAGAATCGGAAGGAAAAATGCTTGTAGGCGGAATATGGTTTTCTTCAAAGACTTTGAAGCAGCAAGGATAAAACTTATTATTTTTTATAATCTAAAACAACTGTTTTA
>DUQM01000002.1 GCA_012837825.1 Actinomycetota bacterium
AATATAATTTTTTAGTAAAAAGGGTATTATTTTTTTGGTTAAGTTCCGGCCTTTTTAAAAGAAAAATAAAAAATAAAAACATATTGACACACAATATATTGTGTTTTAATATATTAACACACACTATATATATTAATTTATAATAAAAGCTTAATATTATTAAATTATTTATTTCTAATAATTTTTACCTGCTCAGCAGTTAACTTTTTATAATTGTCGAGGGAAGATATGGGAGAAGAAATTAAAAAAAAGATTTCAGGCATCAATTCTGAAAAAACTGATAATGCTAAAAAAAATGAGAAAACACCTGATATGTATAAAGAATATTATCAGGTAAAACCTTTAAACCTGACAAGCAATGCAATAACAGTATTGGAAAGAAGATACCTGAAAAGAGATGAATACGGAAATCTTCTTGAGCAGCCAAGAGACATGTTTCTAAGGGTTGCAAGAAATATTGCTTCAGCAGAAAAAAATTATAATAAATCCGACAAAGAGATAAGAGAAATCGAAAAACAGTTCTTTGATATTATGACCGATCTCGATTTTCTTCCGAATTCCCCGACTTTGATGAATGCGGGCAGGGAACTTCAGCAGCTTGCAGCATGTTTTGTTCTCCCGGTTGGTGATTCCATGAGCGCAATCTTTGAGGCTCTCAAGGAAACTGCGCTTATACAAAAATCCGGCGGAGGCGTCGGTTATTCTTTTTCAAATATCAGGCCGAAGAATGATGTTGTTCTTTCAACAAAAGGAGTTTCAAGCGGGCCTATTTCATTTATGACTGTTTTTAATGCTGCAACGGATACTATAAAACAGGGCGGGACAAGACGGGGCGCAAACATGGGGATTTTAAGGATTGACCACCCCGATATTCTCGAATTCATTACAGCTAAGGAAGATAATGAGAAATTAACCAATTTCAATATTTCCGTGGGTGTGACGGAAGCGTTTATGAAAGCTGTTGAAAATGATGACGAATATGACATTATAAATCCAAGGACAAAAGAGGTTGCAAACCGCTACAAAGCAAGAGAAGTATTTAATAAAATAATCTATCAGGCATGGAAGAACGGTGACCCCGGCATAGTCTTTCTTGACAGGCTTAACAAAGATAATCCCACACCTCACGTCGGTCTTATAGAATCAACCAATCCCTGCGGCGAACAGCCGCTTCTTCCTTATGAAGCATGCAATCTGGGTTCAATTAATCTGTCCAATATGATTAAGGAAGATAACGGAGTTGTTTCAGTTGACTATGAGAAGCTGAAAAATATTGTGAAAACGGCAGTAAGATTTCTTGACGACGTAATAGATGTAAGCAGATATCCTCTGGACAAGATATCGGCAATGGTAAAATCCAACAGAAAAATCGGTCTTGGAGTGATGGGCTTTGCGGATATGCTCATAAGACTGGGGATCCCGTACAGCAGTGAAGAAGCTCTGGAAATAAGCAAGAATATTATGAGCTTTATAAATGATATATCCAAAGAAACATCAAAGGAGCTGTCAGCCGAGAGAGGGTCTTTTCCCAATTATAAAGGCAGCGTATATGATTCTCCTGAAGGATATGAAATCAGAAATGCCACAACTACTACCATTGCGCCGACCGGGACTCTTAGCATAATAGCCGGGTGTTCAAGCGGAGTTGAGCCTTTGTTTGCAGTATCTTTTGTAAAGAATGTCATGGATAATGACCGTCTGGTAGAAATAAATCCTTATTTTGAAAAGATTGCAAAAGAAGAAGGTTTCTACACAAAAGAATTAATGGAAAAAATAGCAAAACATGGTTCATTAAAAGATATTGAAGAAGTTCCGTCGCAATACAGGCGTGTTTTTGTAACAGCTCATGATATTCCTCCCGTATGGCATGTCAGAATGCAGGCGTCATTCCAGACATTTACGGACAATGCTGTTTCCAAAACGGTTAATTTCCCGAGCGACGCATCGGTCAAGGATGTCGAGGAAGTGTATATGCTGGCGTACAGGCTTGGATGCAAGGGAATAACCATATACAGAGATAAAAGCAGAGAATCACAGGTTCTTGTCATTGACTCCGGAAAAGATGCAGAAAAAGAAATAATGAAAGAAGAACAAATCCATGCATCATATGGTGAGAAAATAAATATAAAACCAAGACCAAGGCCTGAAGTTACCGAAGGTATGACCAAAAAATATAATATTGGCGGTTGCGGGAAATTATATGTAACCGTCAATTCCGATGAACACGGTATTTGTGAAGTGTTTACCAATACAGGCGAAGAAGGGTGTTCTGCTCTTTCTGCAGCCATAGGAAGGCTTATAAGCATATTAATAAGATCTGGAATTGACATCAATTCTGTTCAGAAGCAGGTAAGAGGAATCAGATGCGTGACCTGTATCGCTGATAGAAGCACACATGTTCTGTCGTGCCCGGACGCTATAGGGAAGGCAATTGAATTTTACATCAAAGGTACGAACAAGTTTGATTTTGATGCAACAAGCGGCCCCAAATCAGTTATGATCTGCCCTGAGGACGGATGCGGCGGTATAATGGAGCCTGAAGGCGGCTGTTATGTATGCAGGATATGCGGTTTTTCCAAATGCTCCTAATAAATAATGCCGAAAGTTTGAGAACACTGATATCAGCTGCCTGCAAGACGGTTGCTTCTGTTCTTTTTAAAGTTGATAATAACATCGATTAAATTTATTAGCAGAACCGAACCCAATGAGCATGAAATTATCAGAAGCCACTGATACAAATTAAGGCTCCTTGTTTTGAATACATTCTGAAGAACAGGTATATAAATAATTCCTATCTGCAGCAGCATTGATACAATAAAAGAAAGATTAAGGAATTTATTGGCAAACAGACCTTTTCTGAAAATGCCCTTATTATTTACCCTGTAGTTATATGCATGCATTAACTGTGCCAGCACCAGTGTTGTAAAGACAGATGTCTGGAAAATTTCTGTTTCGTTGAATATGGCCACATCATGAAACAACAGCGGTTCAAGAAAATAGATTGTAAGAGATCCAAGTGTAAGTATCAGGCCCTGCCAGAAAACCATACCGAGATTGCCTTTGCTTAAAATCTGCTCTTTCTGTTTGGTGGCCTTTCTTGCCATTATATTTCTCTCGGGGAGGTCTATGCCAAGCGCAAGGGCAGGAAATCCGTCAGTTATAAGGTTCATCCATAATATCTGAACAGGAATAAGAGGGATATAGACTGCATTAAACTGTATCCCCATTAAATTGAATATAAAGCTGCCGAATACTATTGCTATAAACATCAGCAAAACTTCAGAAATATTGCACGAGAGGAGGAAAAGAATAAACTTCTTGAGATTGTCAAAAATAACCCGCCCCTCTCTTATTGCCTTTATGATTGTGGCGAAATTATCATCGGTAAGTATCATCTTGCTTGCTTCCTTGCTTACATCTGTGCCCGTTATCCCCATGGCAATTCCTATATCCGCTCTCTTCAGGGAAGGAGCATCATTTATGCCATCTCCCGTCATTGCAACTATATGATTATTTTTCTTGAGGGCTTCTACAATTTTTACCTTGTTTAAAGGAGAGACCCTGGCAAATATGCTTATATTTTCAATTTCTTTCTCAAGCTCTTCAGGACTCATCTTATCCAAAACGGAGTCCTCAATTATCTTTTCGCCTTCTCTCAGGATATTTAACTCTTCGCCGATTGCCTTTGCAGTAAGATAATGATCTCCTGTTATCATGACTGCTTTTATATTTGCTTTTCTGCATTTTTCTATAGCCTCATAAACCTCCGGCCTTGGCGGGTCTATCATACCGGTAATGCCGCAGAAAACAAGTTCTTTTTCCAGCCCCACAATCTCTTTTGGATCAGGCAGGACATCAGTATATCTTATCGCGAAAGCAAGATTTCTCATTGCTTTCTGTGCCATCTGCGCAGTCTGTGCCTCTATCTCTTCCTTATCGGACGATATCATTTCACAGACTTTGTTGTTTTTAATTATATAGGTACATTTCTTAAGAATTTCTTCCGGAGCACCTTTTACAAAAATCAGATAACCGTTATCTTCTTCACTTGCCCCCGGCTTTATCCTGTCCTTTATAAAATCAAGCTGATAAGCAAAACTATCTTTATGGATTTCATGAACCGTGGTCATTATTTTTCTGATTGAATCAAAAGGTTCTTCAATTTTTCTGGGCATCTTCAGTTCACAGTAAGGTTTGGAAAAATTGAATATCCTTCCCATTTCAATAAGGGCAGTTTCAGTGGGATCCCCGATCATTTTATCGCTCTTTTCATCAATGTAATATGCATCATTGCAAAGAACAGCATTCTCAAGAAGAATCATTAATGCAAGATTTTTATCAA
Source organism: Actinomycetota bacterium (assembly GCA_012837825.1). Classification (NCBI taxonomy): domain Bacteria; kingdom Bacillati; phylum Actinomycetota; species Actinomycetota bacterium. The sequence continues at coordinate 4,343 of DUQM01000002.1, forward strand.
AGTCCGCGTATGTTTTATTTATTGCTGATTTAAGATTATTTTCATCCGGAAGTTCAGGCTTGTCTCTTTTAAATCTTGCAAGCTCTTCTTCATACTCAGTTATTTCACTTCCGCCGGCAAATATTTTTCTTACGGTCATCTTGTTTTCGGTAAGTGTGCCCGTTTTGTCGGTACATATTACAGTGACGCCTCCAAGAGTCTCAACAGAGCTTAGTTTTCTGACTATTGCATTGTTTTTTGCCATTCTCTGTACTCCGAGCGCAAGAGATATGGTGACTATGGCTGGAAGACCCTCAGGTATGGCTGCAACTGCCAAAGCAACGGCCACAAGGAGCATTTCCACCGCAGTATTGCCTTTCAGCATACCTGCAACAAACACAATAAGACTTATGACTATGCACAGTATGCCTATTTTTTTCCCGACAGATTTCAGCTGTTTCTGAAGCGGTGTTACCTCTTCAACCTCCTGAACCATGCTTGCAATTTTGCCTATCTCGGTATTTTCGCCTGATTCCACCACAAGCGCATGGCATCTGCCTTTTACAATAGTGGTTCCGCTGAAGACAATATTTTTTTTGTCCCCCATTGCTATATTCGTTTCTTTTATTACGGTAGCATGTTTCTCGACCGGCAATGATTCTCCGGTTATAAGAGCTTCATCTGTAAGCAGATTGGATTGGCTTAGAACTCTTGCGTCTGCGGGAACATGATCTCCTGCAAAAAGTTTTATTATATCTCCCGGAACAAGCTGTCTTGAATTTATCTTTATCTCTTTTCCGTCCCTGATTACAAGAGCGGTGGGTGCTGCCAGCTCTTTTAAGGCTTCCAGTGCTTTTTCAGCTCTGTATTCCTGAACAAAACCCAGCACAGCGTTTATTATAAGTATAATCAGGATTACTATGGCATCAGTTATTTCCCTTATTATTATTCCTGAAATAAATGCAGCAGCTATAAGTATCCATATCATGAAATCATTGAACTGGGAAAGAAAAATCATCACCGGCTTTTTTTTGCCCTTTTCTTTTATTTCATTATAGCCATATACATCAATACGCTCTTTGGCTTCGGAGCTGCTTAATCCTTTTAAAGGGTCCGACCCTAATTCTTTTAAAGACTCTTCAATTGTTTTTGTATGCCACATTACAGATGTTTTTAAACCCGTCTCAGATTCCGATTTATCGCTTATATTATTTTTTGCTGCCATTTTTTATTCTTTCACTAAATTTTTTTACTCAGCCCAGATATCATGGAACATAACCCATTGCTCAATGTTTCTTTTTATCTGATCTTCAAGTATTGCAATGATTTTAAGCATGTTTTTTTCTATGACTTCTTCTTTTTTGCCTTCTGTTTCAAGCTCTACCGGAGGAAGGATAATCTGATGGTGGTGATATTTCCCGTCTCTTATTATAAAACTGGGAAGCAACGGAGCTTTTGCAGTCAGTGCTATCTGAACGGATCCGGAAGGAATAAAAGCTTTATGCCCGAAGAAGTCAAATTGTCTCGAACTTTTAAGAGGATCCCAGTCAGTTGGGATTGCAACTATTTCGTTATTTCTTAATATTTTAAACACACGAAGCATTTTATTTGCATATATAGTCTTAAGGCATTTATTCTCCCTGTTTCTTTCAAAATAATTATCAAGAGGGGGATTGCCTCTGTGAAGACCCACACCTGAGATTTTAAAGCCTGCCGTTCCTATTCTTGCAGCACCCCATTCAAAATTACCTATATGTGCAGTAAAGATAACAGCTCCTCTGCCCGGTTCAAGAGCCTTTTCAAGATGTTCCAATCCTTCAATATCGATATTTTTATTAAACTGTTTTTTGGAAATGATCCTGTTTTTCAAAAAATCCACGATATTCTTGGCAAATTCCAGATATATTTTCTTGCATATGTATGAAGTCCGGGGATCGTCAGCTTCTATATTCATTACTTTGGAAATATTTTTTTTGACTTTTTCGGTATTAGCTCCTGACAGGTACCATAGTCTGGCAAGATTGACACCTATAAAATATGAAACCGGGTAAGGAGTAGTCCATGCAACCAGCGTTGCCAGCATATAGTTTATATAGCCAGCCAAATTATAAAGAAACCTTAAGAAACCTGAGGGTTTGTTTCTCATATTTGTAAAACTACCATCAATCTTTATAAACTGAAATTATAAATAGAACTCAGACTTACGATATTTTATTTTTAACATTATTAAAAATTAAAAGTAAAAATTCAACAATTTATTCAGACATGAGTTCTTCAAGTTCCATATTGAATTCTTTCAGGCTGTCAAACTGTTTGTACACTGAAGCAAATCTGATATAAGCAACCTTATCAATGGTTTTCAGGTGTTTTAGAACCAGATTCCCGATCTCCTGAGAGCTTATCTCATTAGTCGGAGTATTGTTTATTTCTGTTTCGATTTCATTTACGACTTTTTCAAGAGATTTTGTGCTGATATTTCTCTTTACGCATGCTCTTATCAGGCCATCAAGAATTTTATTCCTGTTGAACGGCTGCCTTGTTCCGTCTTTTTTTATTACAGCTATTGGCTGAGTTTCAATTCTCTCATAAGTGGTAAACCGCTTAAAACATCTTTCGCACTCACGTCTTCTTCTTATGGACTCATTATCTTCGGTAAGTCTGGAATCTATGACTTTGCTGTCTAAATTATCGCAGTAAGGACATTTCATTTTTTTAATACAGGCTTTAAAATAATTTTAACTTTAAAAACAAAATTTTATCTATAATATTAATAATAGAAAAAAATAATCAAATAGACAAATTTTTGTATAAAGTCAAATCCTGGCAAAAATTTTTCATTAATAATAAAACAGTATCAGGTAATTTTGTAATTCTGATTCTTATCCGGAGTAAATAGATGAGGCTTTTTGACTATAAGGAAGATAATAAAATTGGGCATGTCCTTTTGGAAAAGCAAATTAAAAAAAATGAAAGCGGTTTAAGAAAATACTCTGTTCGTTTCAAATCTCCTTTTCTGACCGGTTTTTCAGAAAACGATATGGTAAACGGGGAGTATATTGATGGTTATAATGATAAAAAGAGAAAATGTATTATCCTGCTGCATGGCTTTAAAAGCGTGGACGGCAAGCTTGCTCCTTATTATTCCTTTGCAGAGCAGGCAGTTGAAAGCGGATTTAGCTGCTTTTTTATGAATCTTCCCTTTCATCTTGAAAGAACTCCTTTTTCCAAAAAGAGCGGGGAAGTCTTGCTGAACAATGATGATAGCGGCATGCTTGATTTTTTTCACCAGGCTGTTGTTGATGCAAAAAAAGCGATAAATATCCTGAAAAAGGAATTCCCCGTAGAAAATTTTTATATATGCGGCTTAAGCCTGGGAGGCATGTGCTCTGTTTTTATAAAAGCGTTTGAAAGAAGAGTGGAAAAAGCGGTGCTTGTGGAGTGCGGAGGTAACTGGCATGAAATATACTGGAACAGTTTCATGTCAAAAATTATCCTTAAAGGCAAGTATTTAAGAGAGGGGAAAATAGAAAAAGAAAAGTCTGCGCTTTTTTATAGTTTTTTCCCGGAGTTTATCAGGGAATTTAAAAAGATTTATGGAAGAAAACAGGAAAACTTCTGTGACTTGCATGAAATACAGAATTCCTGTCTGAATAAATACCTTAATCCCAAATGGTTTTTAAGCGATCCGATTACATGGGCGCACAGAATAAAACGTGATGAGTCTCTGATAATAAGCTCCAGATTTGACCCTTTATTCAATAAAAAAACCATCATGCAGCTTAAAAAAGAACTGGGTGATCCTGAAATAATATGGATTAACAGATTTCATACCTCAGATATTTTAAAAAACAGGAGATTGAATGCAGTAATTTTTAATTATCTTGACAGGGATTAGCTCAAAACAGAAAACTAAAAATCAATAAAATGAAGTTTTTTGAACTGCTCATTTTCTCCGATAAGTGTTAAAACGTCAAATTCTGTAAATTTATAATTAACGTCCGGTGGCGTTTTTACATTTCCGTCTTTATCTTTGATGCTTATAATTGTAACTGAATATTTTTTTCTAAGATTCAGTTCTATGAGATTTTTTCCATGCATGAAAAGAGGTACCTTAAGTTCAATTATTGAAACTTCCGGACTTAATTCGATATAATCAATAAGAGTGTCTGAGCTTAGTGTCTTTCCTATTCTCTGCCCCATGTCTTTTTCGGGAAACACTATTGTATCAGCTCCCACCTTTTCAAGCACTTTCCCCTGAACCTTTGTGCCTGCCTTTGCAATTATATGTTTTGCACCTTTTTCTTTGACAAGTAAAGTTGCGAGTATTGAATTTTGTATATATTTTTCACCTATGCTTATTATTACTGCCTCAAACTCAGAAATTCCAAGCGTATCCAGTACGTCAGAGTCAGTGGCATCAAGTTTCATAACATTATCTATTTCAAATGAGAATTTCTGTATGATATCTCCGTCGCTATCTACTCCCAGGACAGAATGTCCTGCTCTTGTCAGCGTTCTTGCAACATTTATTCCAAAACGTCCAAGACCTATTATTAAAAATGATTTTTTCATGATGACTGTCCAACCTCTTTTTCTTTTAAAATATTTTGATACATATAATTATAATTAACCAATTGATATGGACTCCTCAGGTCTTTCTATTTTCTCCGGCTTGACTCTCGAGGCTATGGTCAGAGCCAGAAGAGCTATTCCTACACGTCCGATAAACATAAGCAATATCAGAATCACTTTGCTGGGCGTTGCAAGCAAAGGCGTCATACCGGTTGATAGGCCTACTGTTCCAAATGCGCTCACTGCTTCAAAAAATACTTTTATAAAACTAAAACTTTCTCTTTCTATTATCATAATTGATACTGAAGCTGCAAGTATCAGAATAATGGCTGTCAGTGTCAGAGTCAGTGTCCTGTAAATTGTTCCTCCCGGGATTCTTTTCTTGAATATGGTAATACTTGTTCTTCCTTTTATTGCAGCAAAGCCGGAAAGGGTTATGGAAGCAAAAGTCGTGGTTTTTATTCCTCCCCCCGTACCTCCGGGAGACGCGCCGATAAACATCAGTATAACAAGCATAACCAGAGTCGTCTCATTCAATGCCGACATATTGACCGTGTTAAATCCTGCCGTTCTCGGTGTGACTGACTGGAAGAAGCTTGAAAGGATTTTTGCACCGGTCCCGAGGGTTCCGATTGTTCCGGGATTTTTGAATTCAAGCAGGAAGAACGAAACTGCTCCAAGAAATATAAGTATGCCTGTTGTTGAAAAAACTATCTTTGCGTGCAGCGATAATCTCCTTGTCTTTTTTAACGCAAGTATCTCTGATAAAACTGAAAAACCTATCCCTCCGATTATTATTAATAGCATGACGGTAATATTTAAGATGAAATCTTCTGCGAAGCTGACAAAATTATTGGAATAGATTGAGAATCCGGCATTATTAAAAGAACTTACAGAATGAAAAAGTCCGTGTATAAATGCATTTTTTAAAGGATATGCATATCTAAAATGAAACAGCAAAGTTAAAATACCTGTACCGATAAGCTCAATAATGATGGTAGTAGATGCAATTATAAGGAAAAATCTTGATGGTGAAAAAATCTTATTTGAGCCGAAGCTTGTGTTTAGATAAAATCTGTCACCCAGATTGATTTTTCTGCCAAGCATCAGTGCAAAAATGGATGTGATTGTCATTACTCCAAGACCGCCTATCTGTATAAGGATAAGTATGACTGCTTTTCCATAAACAGTAAAAAATGTTGCAGTATCCTGAACGACAAGACCCGTTACACAAATTGCTGATGCTGACGTAAAAAATGCATCTATGATAGTGATACCGTTTACTGTCATGGGGGGAAGCATGAGAACAAATGCTCCTGCCATTATAGCAATTGCAAAAGCAAGAATGACTCTGTTTACTATTTTTCTCTGGCTTTTAAGGAAATAAGATGATAAATCTTCCATTTTATTATCGCTAAATA
>DUQM01000003.1 GCA_012837825.1 Actinomycetota bacterium
GAATTTTTAAGCCTGGATATTGGAGATATTATAGGGGTGCAGGGAAGAATATTCAAAACCCATACGAATGAACTGACAATAAATGTTGCAGACTTTGTCCTTCTTAGCAAATCTTTAAGGATTTTTCCTGAAAAATGGCACGGACTAAAAGACAAGGAAACCAGATACAGGCAGAGATATCTTGATTTCATTGTAAATCCAGATGTAAAAAAAGCTTTTCTTATAAGAATAAAGATGATAGAGGCATTCAGGGAATTTCTTAATAAAAGAGGTTTTCTGGAAGTGGAGACACCAATGCTTCAGCCTATTCCCGGAGGAGCAACTGCAAAACCATTTGTAACCCATCATAATGCCCTGGGCATGCAGCTTTATCTCAGAATTGCGCCTGAACTTTATCTCAAGAGACTTGTGGTTGGCGGTTTTGAAAAAGTTTTTGAGATTAACAGAAATTTTAGAAATGAAGGTATTTCTTATAAACATAATCCTGAATTTACAATGCTTGAATTTTATCAGGCTTTTTCCAATTATAATGAGCTGATGGATCTTACCGAAGAGCTGCTAAAATATGTAGCTTTAAAAGCTTCCGGGTTGCTGAAATTTGACTACAGAGGAAGAGAAATTAATCTGGATGGCGAATGGGAAAGAATTACCATGATTGATTCACTTGAAAAATATGCGGGGATAAATGTTTCTTTTGAGCAAAGTATTGATGAGCTTAAAAATATTGCGAAAGAAAAAGGTATAAAAATTGAGGATGACGCTGGAAAAGGAAAAATAATTAATGAGCTTTTTGAGAATTTTGTTGAGGATAAACTGATAAATCCTACTTTCATAAAAGACTATCCTGTTGAAATATCGCCTCTTGCTCGAAAGAAACAGGATAATCCCGAGCTGACTGAAAGATTTGAACTTTTCATGGGAGGGGAAGAAATAGCAAATGCCTTCTCCGAGCTTATAGATCCGAGAGATCAGTTTGAAAGATTCAAGATGCAGGTTAAAAGCAAGGATGAAGAAGAGAGAATCACAGGGAAAATTGACATTGATTTTCTTAGAGCGCTGGAATACGGAATGCCTCCAACCGGCGGTGAAGGAATTGGAATAGATCGATTTGCAATGATTCTCTCAGGCAGTCAGTCAATAAGAGATGTAATTCTTTTCCCGCTGATGAAGCAGGAAAAAGATATTTAACTCATTAGCCGGTCTGATATCTTACTGTTTTATATTTTGCCCAATTTAAATTTTATGATCAAAAATGTTATAATCGGCTTGTAATTTATTATAAAACTATTTTTAGTTTTGTTTAAAAGATTTGTATATTCATAATTTTTATTTTTAAATAGGCAGGTTTTAATGATTTGTGATAATTGTAGAAAAAATGAAGCTTTTATCCATTTTATTACATTCGGTAATAATGGCGAGCTTCAGAAGATAAATCTTTGCAGGGAATGTGTTAAGGATTTTTCCTTTTTAAATGATGCCGCGGATGACAGCAGGAAGGAAAGTCCGCTGTTTAATGTTCTTGCAATTGATCTGGGACATTTAATAGACGGAAGCTACCGGGATGAAGGACAGGGCCGGAATGAATTAAGCCTTAATGTCAGGGAAAATAAAAGGTGCAGCAATTGCGGTGTTTCTATTGCCCGGGTGAAAAAGTCAGGGAGGCTTGGCTGTCCCAAATGTTATGAAGATTTCAGGGTTGAGCTCAATCCCTTCATAAAGATTATACAGTCGGGCATTGAACACAAAGGAAAAATTCCGCTTAATTGCAATAAAAGGCTTAAAATTGAAAAGAAGATCAAAGATCTGAAATTCAAGCTTGAAGAGCAGATAATAATTGAAAATTTTGAAGAGGCCGCAAGATTAAGAGATAAAATAACAAATCTTCAGAAGCAGCTTCATCTGACAGGCAAAAGAAACAAGAAATAAATGGAAGATAAAAATATAGATTTAAAAAATTTAACTGATACAGTCTGCCGGCATGGCAGCCCGCCCAGGCAGGATATTGTATTGTATAGTTCTGCTTATATTTACAGGAATGTTTCCGGATATAAATTTAATGAAGCGAATGACAGAACCGAAAAGGAGAATATTCTTTTTCAGATCCAGGAAGCAAAGAACTCCATCAGGTTTCTGAATAATTTCAAGTTTTATTATGTAAGAGATATTCCCAGGATACACAGGCAGCTCCTGATGGACAAGAGGCTGATTTCCTCTTCAATGATACAGAAAATTGCCGGTAAAGGAATAATAATTCAATCTGAACCGGCAGATAATAAAAAATTAATTGCCATCATTATCAATGAAGACGAACATCTTAAGATACAGTGTCATATGCCGGGGATAAAGGTGAGGCAGTGCTATAAGGAAATCATAAAGATAGAAAAAAAACTTGAAAAGAAATTAAGTTTTTCTTTCAGCCAGAATCTCGGCTATCTTACATCAAATCCTTCTGTGTTGGGAACGGGGCTTAAAGTTGAGATTCTTGTGCATCTGCCCTCGCTTGTAATCAGTACAAAGATAATAGATTTTATCAAGAATTTAAATCAGACAGGATATGGAGTAAGCAGTTATATAGCGGAAAGCAATGAAATAATAGGGAACCTGTTCAGGATTTCAAATCTTGCAACACTTGGCAAAAATGAGGAAAGCATAATTGAGGAACTCAATGCCATAGCGCATAATATTATTGAAGAAGAAAATAAAGCAAAGAAAGAAATAGGCTCAAATATTAACTTTATAATTGAAGATAGCGTATACAGGTCATTCGGTATGATAAAATATGCAAAAGTGCTTTCATTTGAAGAAGCTGTTGAGCTTCTTTCAATTATAAAGTTCGGCATGGATCTCAGGATAATTGATGAAGTCAGATATTTTGATTTTTACAGATTAATTGAGATGATTACAGATTCCAATATAGAGCTTAACCATATAAAGAATAAAAAAGCATCAATGGATGAAATAGATTTTGTGAGAGCATGTGTTGTAAGAGACGAAATACTTAAAAATAGCAATGCTGATCCGGAATCAGCAGATTTCGGGAAAGTGGATCAGGGTGATACAAATGTTTGAAAGATTTACAGAGAAAGCCAGAAAAGTAGTTGTAAAAGCGCAGGACGAAGCAAGATTCTTAAAGCAGAATTATATCGGGACAGAACATATACTTCTTGGTCTTCTTGGTGAGCAGGAAGGCATTGCTTCAAAAGTCCTGATAGAGATGGGTTTCTCGGGAGAGGAAATAAAACTTGCCGTTAAAGCGGTAGTGACTGAGGGTTCTTCTGACTCATATGAACATATTCCTTTCACGCCAAGAGCAAAAAAAGTCCTGGAGCTTTCTTTAAGGGAAGCTCTTCAGATGGGCCATAATTATATCGGGACAGAACATATACTTCTTGGTCTTCTCAGGGAAGGTGAAGGGGTTGCTGCCAGGGTTCTTAATAGCATGGGAATAAATCTTGATAATACCAAGGAAATAATAAAGGAAGTACTTAGAAAATATCCTTTTTATACCGCGAATGGTGGTTTTTCCGGCACAAAGACACAGAAAAAAGTTCTGAAAACACTCAGCCAGTTTGGAAGAGATTTATCCGGCCTGGCAGCTGAAGGCAAGCTGGATCCGGTTGTGGGAAGGGAGAAGGAAATAGAAAGGATCATGCAGATACTTTCAAGAAGAACTAAAAATAACCCTATGCTTATTGGTGAATCGGGAGTAGGGAAAACGGCTATCGTTGAGGGCCTTGTACAGTATATCGCGACAAAAGAAGTACCGGCAAATCTTCAAAATAAAAGGATATTTACTCTTGATCTCGGCTCTATTATTGCAGGCTCAAGATACAGGGGAGATTTTGAGGAAAGATTAAAGAAAGTGCTTGCTGAAATAAAGGAAGATGGTGAAATAATTATTTTTATAGATGAAGTCCACAATCTTGTAGGGGCAGGAGCGGCGGAAGGTGCTATTGATGCGGCAAGCATTTTAAAACCAATGCTTGCAAGAGGAGAAATCCAGACAATTGGAGCTACAACCATAACCGAATTCAGAAAATATATAGAAAAAGACAAGGCTCTTGAAAGAAGATTCCAGCCAATTTATGTAGATGAACCATCTATATATGAAACCATAGAAATACTTAAAGGATTAAAAGAAAGATATGAAAATTTCCATGAAACAACAATAACCGATGATGCAATAGTTGCAGCAGCAAAATTATCATATCGTTATATTTCGGACAGATTTCTTCCAGACAAAGCTATAGATCTTATAGATGAAGCTGCTTCAAGAGTAAGGATAAGAAGCATAATGACCCCGCCAAACCTGAAAGAGATAGATCTGAAAATAGTCAACATAATAAATGAAAAGGAATCTGCAATTGAGAATCAAGATTTTGAGAAGGCAGCTGAATTGCGTGACCGGGAGAAGAAACTTTTAAAGGAGAAGAATGAAATAACGGAATCATGGAAAAGGTTGGAAAAATCTGGCAAGGAAAAAGTAGATGAAAATGAAATAGCGGAAGTACTTTCCAACTGGACCGGAGTACCTGTATATAAAATGACTGAAAAAGAAACCGAGAGGCTTATGCACATGGAAGACAGTCTCCACAAAAGGGTTATCGGCCAGGATGAGGCGATTATTACAGTTTCGAAAGCAATAAGGCGTTCCAGGTCAGGGTTGAAAGACCCCAAAAGGCCTATAGGATCATTCATGTTTCTTGGTCCTTCAGGAGTAGGCAAAACTGAGCTGGCAAAAACCATAGCTGAATTTTTATTCGGCAGGGAAGAAGCGCTGATCCAGGTGGATATGTCGGAATATATGGAAAAACATTCTGTTTCAAAACTTGTCGGCTCACCCCCGGGTTATGTGGGTTATGAGGAAGGCGGGCAGCTAACGGAATCAATAAGGAGAAAACCATATAGTGTTATTCTGTTTGATGAGATTGAGAAAGCGCACCCGGATGTATTTAATATACTTCTTCAGATATTTGAAGACGGACATCTTACTGATTCCCAGGGCAGAAGAGTTGACTTTAAAAACACAGTAATAATTATGACTTCAAATCTGGGAGCAAAAGAGATACAGAAAAACAATCCATTCGGTTTTCAGAAAAATGATAATGAAGAAATATCTTATAATGAAATCAAGAACAAAGTTTTAAGCGAATTAAAAAATACATTTAGACCTGAATTCTTAAACAGACTGGATGAAATAATCGTATTCCACAAGCTTAAAAAAGAAGAGGTGTACAAGATTATTGATCTAATGATTGCAAGAGTTCAGAATCAGCTTGAAAATCAGGGTATCAGTCTTGAGCTGACAGTTTCCGCGAAGGATCTTCTGATAGAAAAAGGTTTTGATCCCGCGATGGGAGCAAGACCGATGAGAAGGGCTATTCAGACACTGATAGAAGATCCCATATCTGAAAAAATAATAATTGGGGGAATAAAGCCGGGCAGCAGCATAAGGATAAATGCTGAAGAAGATATGCTGAAATTCGATATTGATGAATTCTTTAAATCTACACTGAAAGTATAGTAGTTAATTTTATTTTTTTACTATTACTTATTTCTTGATTTATTGTATTATTATTATCTGTAATCAGCATTTAAGTATTATTTTTAAAAATTACATAAAAACATTTGATTTTTTAATATGAATGCCAAAGAAGAAGAGCTTCTCCTAAAATGTCTTAAAAGAGTTGCACCGGGAACAGGTCTCAGGCTTGGAATTGAGTATATACTCCAGGCAAAAACAGGCGCTCTTCTTGTGCTTGGGGATTCTGAGGCTGTTCTTAAAATAGTTAATGGCGGATTTTACATCGGCTGCAATTATGGTCCCGCAAAGCTGTATGAGCTGGCAAAAATGGACGGTGCAATTATTCTGAGTTCCGATACAAAGAGAATTCTTTATGCCAACACCCATCTTTTCCCTTATCCTGATATTCCCACATCAGAGACAGGGACAAGACATATTACAGCTGAAAGAACTGCCAAGCAAACCAAAGAACTTGTCATTTCCATTTCACAAAAAAGAGATGCAGTCACTCTGTATATAGAAAATATAAAATATATTCTTGAAGAACCGAGAATAATTCTGTCCAAGGCCAACCAGGCTCTGCAGACACTCGAAAAGTTCAAGTCAGGTCTTAACCACCTGCTTCAGAATCTTACTATAAGGGAACTTGAAGGAATAGTAACTCTTTTTGATGTAGCCAGTGTTTTCCAGAAAGCGGTTATTGTTCATAAGACGGCAAAGGAAATGAATAAATATATAACTGAGCTTGGTACGGATGGAAGGCTTCTGAAAATGCAGATGGCCGAACTCATGGACAATGTTGAAGACAGTTATGTGAAGATTATAAAGGATTATATTACCGATGATGTCAAAACTGAGCCTTTGAAATTAAAAGACAAGATACTAAGCATGGAATCCGATGAGGTTTCTGATCTGGAATCCATTATGGAATTTCTTGGCTATAAAAAAGAAGAAAATCCCATTGAGCATAATGTACATGCAAGAGGCTACAGGATAATTTCCGAGGTAATAAGATTGCCACAGGGGATAATTGCTAATATAATCAATAAGTTTAAAAATCTTAAAAACATAATGGAAGCTGATGTAGAAGATCTTGCTGATGTAAACGGGCTTGGCAAGGTCAAAGCGAAAACCTTTTATGACAGGCTTAAAAAGTATTCAGAATATTATTTTTATAATGAAATATACAACGGTAAGGGAGGGCTCGATACCAGAATAAATTTATAATTTGAAATAATATTGGTAGGTTTTTATGGTTTTACTCATATTTAAAGTAGTTTCTCTTATTGTTGGTGCTGGTGCCGGATATTATTTGGTAAATATTTTTTTAACAGATTACCTTAAAGGTAATTTTTTATTAATAGGACAAATTACCGGAATCATAATTTTTGCATTTTTAGGTTATTTATTTGACACTTTGACAGGCAGGCGCATCATAAAAGATGTAACTGAAGTTGACAGGCATCTCAAAAATATTCCCGGCAGTAATCTGATAATCGGGCTTGCTGGCCTGGCTACAGGAATAGTGCCGGGTCTTGTATATGTTGCATTAAGATCCATTCCTTTCGCAGGAGTTTTTATACCTGTTTTTGTTGTGCTGATTTTTTCATATGCAGGAATAATACTTGCTTTAAGAAACAAGGAACTGCTTGTAACAATTTTTAAGTTAAATAAAAAAGATACAGAATACACAGGTATTTCAGATAAAGAAAAGACTGCCATGATTGTAACAGAGGGCGGTAAAAAACTTGTCGGCAGGGAAATAGAGATCCTTATTACCGGAATTCTTAAGACTCCTGCCGGTCGGATGATTTTTTCAAAAGCAGCAAATGGAGAATAATGAATCTTGGAATAATCACAGCGGCGGGCAAAGGCACAAGGTTAAGGGCAAATATCAATAAACAATTCATTAAGTTATGCGGAAAGCCAATTCTTGCGCATACAATAAATGTTTTTCAGAAATCAGAGCTTATAGATGAAATATTTATACTTGTTCCGGCTGAATATATTGAGTATACCCAGAAAAATATTATAAATAAATTTGGGTTTAACAAGGTTACAAGACTTATAATCGGGGGAGAGACAAGGCAGGAAACAGTAAGCAATGCCCTGAAATTTATTCCCGACAAATGTGAAATGGTGTCGGTTCATGATGGCGTGAGGCCTCTTATTTATTCGGCTGATGTGGATCTGCTTTTCAGGAAGCTTGTGGAATTCAATACAGAAGATACTGAAGTCAGAGGTGTCATACTTGCAGCTTCTGCATATGAAACAATAAAGCAGATAAACGATTCTGACGGCTGTATAAGAACTATCCCGAGAGAAACTGTCTATCATGCCCAGACACCCCAGACTTTTTTTAAAGATGCTCTTATAGAGGCATATAAGCATGCGGAAACAGATAATACTATGGCTACAGATGATGCGATGCTTGTTGAAAAAATAGGATATAAAGTTAAGATAATAAAGGGGAATCACGAAAATATAAAGATAACGACTCCTATTGATCTGTTTCTTGCAGAACTGATTATTTCTAAAAACGGCATACATTAAAAAGGAATTTTATAATGTTTAGGATAGGAATAGGTTATGATGTCCACAGGTTTACAGATGACAGAGAACTAATACTGGGTGGTGTAAGAATTGATTATAAGAGAGGTCTGGCAGGGCATTCAGATGCAGACGTTCTTATACATGCAATTAATGATGCCATTCTGGGGGCATGCTGTCTTGGAGATATAGGAACTTATTTTCCGGATACTGATAATGCTTATAAAAATATATCCAGTCTTGTCCTTCTTGAAAAGGTAGTCGGGATGATGAAAGAATGCGGTTACAGCCTGGTTAATTGTGATAATATACTTATTCTTGAGAAGCCCAGAATAGCTCTGTATATCCAAAGAATAAGAGAAAAACTTTTCAAAATACTTGAAACTGATATAAACGCAGTAAGCGTAAAAGCAACCACTACTGAAAAGCTTGGGTTCTGTGGAAGAGAAGAAGGAATAGCTGCGCAGAGTGTGGTTCTGCTTAAAAAAGTGAAAAAAATTTAAAAAAATTACGATCTGAAGGCAGCAGTGGATTTTTTATTTTAAAACAATAATTATTGTAATCAATGATCTGGATTTGTTAAATGGGAAAAAAGGAAAAATACAGAAAAGAGATTAGATTCCGGTTTGCACCTTCCCCAACCGGAGGACTTCATATTGGAACTGCAAGAACGGCATTATTTAACTGGCTTGCTACAAGGAGTATGGACGGAAAGCTTGTTTTAAGAATTGAAGATACGGATCTTAAAAGATCCAGCAGTGAATTCGAGAGCTCAATAATAAATGATTTAAAATGGATGGGGCTTGAATGGGATGAATTTTACAGGCAAAGTGAAAGGCTTGAAATTTATATAAAAGAAGCCGGAAGGCTTATTGAAGGAAAAAAAGCTTACAGGTGTTTCTGCAGCCCTGAAAGGCTTGAAAATCTTAAGAACTCGCTGATTTCAGAAGGGAAACCGTCGGGATATGATAACAAATGCCGCGATTTGAGCGAAAGTGAGATAGAAGAGAATATAAAAAATAATAAATCGTATACAGTCAGATACAGGGTTGAACCCGGTGAGATAATTTTCAATGATATCATCAGGGGCGAAATAAGATTTTCTTCAGATGTTATAAGTGATTTTGTGCTGATAAAATCAGACGGCACTCCTTCATATAATTTTGCTGTGGTTGTAGATGATAATGATATGAGGATTTCACATGTTCTGCGGGGTGAAGACCATATAACCAATACTGCAAGACAGATAATGCTTTTCAAGAGTCTGGATTATGAGATTCCTGAATTTGCACATCTTTCAATGATTCTTGGAAAAGATGGCTCCAAATTAAGCAAAAGGCATGGCGCAACTACAATTACACAATACAGGGAAGAAGGTTACCTGAAGGAAGCAATTGTAAATTATCTTTCCCTGCTTTCATGGACTCCAAGAACAGGAGAAGAATTGTTTGCTCCGGAAAATATCTTTGAAAAATTCAGACTGCAGGACGTTTCAAAAAATCCGGCGATATTTGATATTGATAGATTAAACTGGATAAATGGAAACTATATAAGGATGAAAAATGACCGGGAGCTTGAGAAGCTTCTTCTCCCGTTTTTATCCATGGAAAAAAACGGCCTGCCTTCAGAAGAAGATAATTTAAAAATATATAAGTTAATTGACGCTTTTAAGGATAAAATAAAAACATTAAAGGAGTTTTATCCTCTTGCAAAAGATTTTTTTATTACAGAAATGACTTCCTATGATGAAGAAGCAGTTGAAATTATAAAGACAGAGACAGCAGGTATGGTAATTAACCGGTTTGAGTCTGAAATAAAAAGGCATAAAGAAGAATCAGGGAATGAAATCAGCGAGGAAGAAGCAAAAGAGATCATTAATAAAATCAATCAGGAGCTTAAGGAATTCAATATAAGAGGCAGGTTTCTTTATATGCCCATGAGGACGAGCATAACAGGCAGTGTTCACGGGCCGGAGCTTCCGAAGGTTGTTTCAATACTTGGAGCAGATGATTGCCTGAAAAGAATAA
>DUQM01000004.1 GCA_012837825.1 Actinomycetota bacterium
AATATATTGACAATTATATATTTAACTATTATTATTAGTATCGTTAAATAATTAATAGTTTTTTTGACAACATATTTAAATAATTTCTTAATAGAGGCGCAGATTTACATTTCATTAATTTGGGCACCTGAAATGTAAGGAGCTAGTGGTGCAACCGGCTATTATTTTTGTTTTATAAGACATTATTTTGTCTCTTATAGCCATTTAGCCTCTGAGTTAAATGGCTTTTTTTATTGAGTAAATTTTATTGAGTAAAAAAATAAAAAAGGTAGGAAAAAATGAAGGCAAAAATCCAAAAAGTAAAAAATTTATCAATCCTTATTTCTGTTGCAGCAATACTGACATTATTGCTCATAAGTTCCGCAGGCTTTATGGCTCCAAAAGGCAGTATAGAAGTACAGGGAAAATCAACTTTTAACAAAAACAGCAGTTCGGGTTCAGTTATC
This sequence comes from Actinomycetota bacterium, assembly GCA_012837825.1. NCBI lineage: Bacteria > Bacillati > Actinomycetota > Actinomycetota bacterium. The sequence continues at coordinate 447 of DUQM01000004.1, forward strand.
GCAAAAGAAGCTGCTCTTACAGAATATGAAAATCATGTAGCAGCATTAATTAATAATATCAGAGTAGAAAATGGTCTTGCTCCTGTTGCAGCAGACGGTGCGCTTACCGATGTTGCAATAGCAAGAAGCCAGGACATGATAAACAGAAATTATTTTTCACATTACACTCCTGAAGGCACAAACGTATTTAACTTTTTAAGAGGAGCAGGAATAAGATACAGATATGCCGGCGAGAATCTTGCGCAATGCCAGCCGGCTTCCATAGGCTCACCTGAGGCTTTCGTGGATGCATGGATGAACAGCCCTTCCCACAGAGCAAACATACTAAGAGCACAGTATGGAAAAATAGGAGTATCGATGGTTGAGACTGAAGGCAGAAGAGTTGTAACAACCGTTTTCACAAATTAATTAAATAATTATTTTAGATTTTTAAAATATATAAGTTTCGCAAATAAACACATGAAAAAAGAGAGAAAATGAGAGTAATTAAGAGCAAGTGAATTGGACGCCTGCCTTACTCAATAAAAACAGTCTCCCTGTTCGGGGAGGCTGTTTTTATTTTTAATATGCTTTATAAAAAGATATCAGATCAGTCAGATGTGATTAGATCAGATGTGCAGTTTGGACATTTCACAGCTTTTACATTTATTGATGAATAACAATACGGGCACTCTTTTGTTTCTTCGGGTTTTGCTTCTTCTTTCTTTCTGAATCTGTTCATAAGTTTTATTATCCCAAAAATAACAAAGCTGATAATGATGAAACTGATTAGGGTATTTATGAATAATCCGTAATTTAAAGTAACAGCTCCCGCTTCAGCAGCCGAACTGACTGTATTGTATGGAGAAGGTGTCGAGCCTTGCTTTAAAACAATAAAGAAATTGGCGAAATTTACTTTGCCAAGCAATAATCCTATGGGAGGCATTATGATATCATTAACTGCAGAATTGACAACTGCTCCAAAAGCTACTCCAATTACTATTCCTATTGCCATATCAATTACATTGCCTCTTAAAATAAATTCCTTAAACTCCCTTATAAATCCCTTTTTTTTAACGGTTTTTTTATCTTTGCTTTCCTTTTCCACCTTATTTCTCTTTCAATAGTTTGTTAATAAAAATCATATAAATAAAAAAATTCAGATTTTACAGATAAGTTTGAACCGGTAAAAATCATATCCGTTTCCCCAAGTCCATCCCCCTCCCTGAATTATTTCGGAGAAATCCGGAAAACTTTGAAGAGCTAAAAAGTCCAATACCGGGCATTAGACTTTAGTGTTAAAGAATTAGTCACTGTTAAGTCTTACGTCGTCTTCTGTCTATGCCGTTTATACGGTAGTATTCGGCCTTGTTTGCATACATCAGTTCGTCGGCCAGGGCTGAAATTTCGTCAAAAGAGAGTTCGGGGTATTCAACCGAAGCTACAAATCCGTAAGAAACTGCAAGCTTTTTGACCATATTGCCCTGCCAGGAGGCAACCTCTGCATCAAAGCGGCTCAACATTATATGAGCCTCTTCCACACTCTCATGTATAATTACCGAAAACTCATCTCCGCCAGTGCGGTATATCTTGGAATTTTTGTCGAAAGCAATTTTCATGCATTGAGCAGCGCCTCTCAGCAGTTCATCGCCGGCAGCATGACCCAGCTTGTCGTTGCACTCTTTAAGCCCGTTGATGTCCAAAGAAACCAGTATCAGGTCCTCTTTTTCTTTTCCGGCCTTTATGAGCAACACATCCTCTTCATAGGCCCTTCGGTTATAAAGCATGGTAAGGGAATCCATATAGGCCATATCGGTAACCTTATCGAATGCACGGCGGCTTCTCCTGTATTGCCTTAATCTTATAAACAGGTCTATAAATATTGAAAAAAATATTACTAACACAGCCATAACCAAAAATTTATTTCGCAGATTAACGGTTCCGGCAGTTATGAGGCTGTTGTCTATGGCGTTAATTACGTACCAGCCGCTCTCGTCAATTCCCTGAAAATATATAGTCCTCTTGACTCCGTCATAGTCGGAGATAATCACACCCTGCTTATTTTCTTTTATCGCTTCAACTATTTTGGGATAATCAGAAAGACCCGCACTGTCCAACCTGCGAGGGGTGTCATCATAGTAGAAAGAATCCTTGTCGGGATGAATTATAACCCCCATATCAGAGTCCACAATGAAGACATAGGAGTTTTCGAGCGTAGAATCATCGGTAAAAAGCTCCACAAGAGAGTCTACAAACACATCTAATGCAAGCACGCCTATCATATGCCCGTCGCGCATGACGCGCTTTGACAGGGTTATTACAAGACGTCCGGTGTCAGGGTCAATGTAAGCCGTTGAATATATTACATCGTCGGTATTAATTGTCGCTGTGTACCATTGGCTCTGTCTGTAATCAATGTCCGGATCGTCGACAAGATTGTCATAGTCCGTTCCGGCCGCCATTATGTTATCAATTGAGGTAAAATAAATATCGTACACATAAGGGTCGTCATTGCTCTCTAAAAAATTCGCCAAATAGTCCTGAAGTTCCCGACGGTTCATCTCTTTGCTGGCAATGGCAAAACACTGATTTTCAAGAATCAATCTGTTTTCCCAAAACCAATGCATGGATGCATGCGCCTTTGTGTCTGTTATGAGTTTGTAGTTGAACACCGCCAATTCGTTTATGGTTTTGGAAGAAATCGAAAACGACACCTGTGCCATAACCACCATGCACAGTGCAGTTATAATAAGGGCGATGACAATGGAACGCAGAAATAAGGGTTTTGCGGATTTTTCACCTTCATTTTTCATGTACTGATGGATCTCCTCGCTAAAAGATACCTTATTATATCACATATATCGCGCTTTTTTAATATGCAAATTCAGGATTACAGGCAAAAGAAAGAATTTGATGTGCCAGGCACAGTTTTTCATTTAAAAAGGGCTCCCCTCTCCGCAATCTCCGGCGACGACCAAGGGGAGATAGACAAACCGGGCCATGCAGCCACTCCGGAGATAGTTGTAAAGACAAGGTTTTTGGAATAAACAGCAATGAATTCCAGGCTACTGAAAGGAAAGTGTAAAAAAATATGACAAAACAACCAAAGGTCAATCAGACAATGATGACAATGTTTCAATTATTGATACATTTCCCATAATAAAGCTGCAAAAGGGTTTGGTTATAATCCCCGTCCTGTCAAGCAACACATCAACACAATCAGCTGTCTTAAGGAAACAGAGCTTATATAAATTAAATATATAAATATAAATTATTCCTGTTATTCAAGTGTAAATAAAACAGTAACTGTTATCATTACTTCTTTTTCAATAGTTCCGGTATCATAAGCTCCATAATCAGAAACTTCTGTAGAATTAACCGGAAGAACCTGAACCACGCCCATATTGGCAGTCTTTATGGTTCCTATTTTTTTATCAGTGCCTTCTGCAATCTTCTGCGCTCTGGCCTTTGCATCCTTTACAGCATCAGCCAGCAGATTGATTCTCAGTTCAGGAAGATTGGATATGAAATACTGCAAATTGCTTATCGAAAATATTACACCTTCATCAACAAGTTTCTGAATATTTTTTGAAAGATCTGTAAGTTTTTGTACTTCCTCTGACTGTATTTCAACATACTGCCTTAATATATATTCTTTTGCAGCATTTGGATCATACATAAAAGGTGCATCCATATATACCGGGGAGATGCTTATGGAATTTTCATTAAATCCCGCTTCCTTAAAAAACTGCTTTACTATATCTTCATCTCTTTTCATCTGGGAATATCCGGATTTTAAGTCATCTGCAGGCATATTCCTTGAAAATGATGCACTGAATTTTGCAATATCAGATGTTACCTGCTGTTTAACAGAACCGGTGACCCACATCGTATTTTCCTGTGCTCTTGTTTTGTAAAAGAACATGGAAAAAATCAGTATCCCTATTATGAAACAAGCTCCAACAATAATACCGAAATATATTATTTTATTATTTTTTTCCATTTTTCCCTTTCGCAGTTTGTGTTTTATAATTTTCTCTTACTGATTTCATGATAGGTTTTATTTTATCACCGGATTTTCACTTTTACTATAATAGAATCCGGTTTTTATATAAAAAAAATACGAAACTTTTAAAAGAAATAAAAATTAAAATCAAATAAATGTTCCATCAGAATCTTTATGCCAATTAATATGAGTATTGCTCCCCCCACTATTTCTATCTTGCCCCTAAGGAATCTTCCGGCTTTATTGCCCAGATAAAATCCGGCAAAAGATAATAAAAAAGCAAATGCCCCTATGGCAATGATTGATACAAGGAGAGAAATATCCATTATCCCAAAACTTATCCCTACGGCAAGCGCATCAATGCTTGTTGCAACTGACAGTATGAGAAGAGTTTTGTTGTTTATGATATTTTTCTCTTTATTTTCTTTTTCTTCGCCTTTAATGCCTTCATATATCATTTTTATCCCTATAGCAGCGAGCAGGGCAAATGCAACCCAGTGATCAAAACTGGAAATCAGATTTTTAAATCCATACCCGGCCGCATAACCTATCAGAGGCATGATCATCTGAAACAAACTGAAAAAAGCCGCTATCTTAAGTGCATATTTTAATCTTGTTTTTATATCCCTGCAGCCGATACCGCCTGCAATCGAAACTGCCAGACAATCCATTGCAAGACTTGCTGCTATAAAAACTATCTGGATCATTTGACTACATCCGCCTGTATCCACAAATATTAATAGATAATAAGATAAACAAATTAATAATATATGGTAATAATATATGGTAATTTCAGATAATTTAAAAATTATTTTTTACAGTCTTTTATTTTTTTCATCAAATATTATTATGATGTTAAAATTACACGGCCTGCACAGTCAGTTAATATTCGTTTTTAATAAAAAATTATTTTAAGTTTTATAAATACATACTATAATTTTGATAAAGGAAATAATCATTGAAAGGAGAATCCATGGAAGTAAAAATATTGTATGCCCCATCATACAGCATGGCAAATGTCAAGCTTTCACCGGGAGAAAATATACAGGTTGAATCCGGTTCAATGGTAAGCATGAGTTCGGGAGTTAATATAGAGACCAAAGCGGCAGGCGGTTTTATGAAAGCGCTTGGAAGATCCCTTCTGGGCGGAGAATCTTTCTTTATGAACACATTTACAGCTCCTCCTGAAGGTGGAGAGATAAACATAGCACCTGCATTACCGGGCGATATGTTCGTAGCGGATATTGCCGGTGAAACAATGCTTATTCAGTCAGGTTCTTACTGCGCTTCTTCACCGGGAGTAAACATTGATACAAAATGGGGCGGCGCAAAATCTTTCTTTGCATCAGAAGGCCTGATACTGCTGAAGGCTAGTGGCCAGGGAAAGGTCATTCTGTCAAGCTATGGCGCGATACATGAGATTGTACTGGGTGCCAATGAAAAATATATTGTTGATACCGGTCATTTCGTGGCTTTTGAAGAAAAACTGGGATTTCAGGTTAAAAGAATAGGTGGATTAAAGTCAACTCTTCTTAGTGGTGAAGGACTTGTAGTAGAGCTCACGGGTCCCGGAAAAGCACTGATCCAGTCAAGATCAATTGATGCATTTTTAGGCTGGCTAATGCCAAAATTGCCAAAAAAATAATAATTAATCGTGACAAGCAGCTTAAAATTGATTAGGACATTTAATTCAAGAATTGAAGCGGAACTAACAAAAGGCTTTCTTGATGCCGGCGGCATAAAAAGCATAATAATGTCTGATGATGCGGGAGAGATGTATCCTTCAGCACAATTATACTGGGGGGTTAAACTTTTTGTTAAAGAACAGGATTATGATACAGCCGTTAATCTTATTGACTCTCAAATCAGTTAAACCTGAAAACCAGCTGTCCGCAGGCTGCACTGATATCCGAACCAAATTCATATCTCTGGGTAACATTGATTTTTTGTTTCATCAGGACACTCTTGAATGAATTAATTGTATCGAAAGAAGGCTTTGTATAAATGCCCTTTCCGTTAAAAGGAATGATATTTACAAAGCCTTCTATGTCTTTTATTTTACCTGAAAGTTCAATAGCATGTTCCTCTTTATCGTTTATATCCTTTAAAAGCACATATTCAAACATTATTCTCCTGCCTGTTTTTTCAAAATAATATCTTACAGAATCAAGTATTTCGTTCAATGGATATTTTGAGGCACCAGGCATTATAAGTTTTCTTATCTCATCATTAGGCGCATTAATGGAAAGCGCAAGATTTAACTGCAGTCCTTCATCAGCAAGATTTTTTATTCCTGTCGGTATCCCCGATGTCGAAACTGATATTTTTCTCTGGCCTATATTAAAAAAATGCTTATTGTTTAAAATTCTTATCGCTTCCATCGTGTTCTCATAATTAATCAGCGGTTCACCCATGCCCATAAAAACAACATTTGTAATTCTTTTATTTTCTTTACCTAAAACCCTCTGAAAAAATACAAGCTGCGCCAGTATTTCATACGAATAAAGATTTCTGATAAAACCGGTTGCTGCAGTGGTACAGAACAGGCAGTCCATTACACATCCTGCCTGGGATGAAACACATACGGTATTCCTTCCATCCTTGTGCCTGAGCAATACAGACTCAACTAATATTCTGTCCTCAAATTCAATAACTGCTTTAAGGCAATCCGTCCTCCCCGAATCAATTATTTTTCCATTTACCTGGAGACTGAAGTTCTCTTTAAGTTTTTTTCTTAATTTTAGAGGAAGATTTGTCGCTTTCTCCCAGTCATCGATAAGCTTTGAATATGCTTCAGTTAAAATCTGTGTATACCTGTAAGAAGGTTCGTTTTTTAATAGTTCAATTATATTATTGTTAGACATATTGAAACCTTTTATAATTAATT
>DUQM01000005.1 GCA_012837825.1 Actinomycetota bacterium
AGAACATTAAAAAATAATAGTATAAATATAGCTGACAAGATGTCAGGAGTTGTTTCTTTAAAGATAAAATATAGAAGTATTGGTATGGAAAAGATATATATAAAAATTTTTCCCAAGTGATTAATAGAAAATAACTTACATGTTTTTGTTAAAATTAAAAGAGTTATCAGACCACAAATAATATTAATAATTTTATATGCTAATAATGGTTCCATTTTTAACCAAATAAACGGTACCAGGACTATACTAATAAGCGGACTTCTGTAGCCATTGATTGCGTCAAAAAATAAACCCTTTGAATATTTGGCAGCAATAGAAATATCATAAATTGCATCAGGATTTATTTGATATCTGTAATGGTTTAAAAAAAATAAGCTTAGGAGAATAAAAATAAATATTGAAAAAACTAATAATATAATTTCTTTTTTTGCATATATAAAATATTTTAGCTTATCCATTGTTTTTACTTATTTAAAAAAAATAAAATTACATAAAAATTAGTATTTTATAATACATTTATCCATTATTTTCTCTGCAGCATCAAATCCCATCTGAATAGCTATATGACCATTTATATACTGAAACAAACCCTGTCTTCCAGCCGTATCCATATTCTTTATATCATTAATAAAATTCATTATTATTTCCAGATTATTTTCAAACCCCAGTTTATATACAGGATATCCATATCTATAACGGTAAACATGGGTTTCCAGTATATCCTTTTCCTTTATTATCTTTTCTCTTTCAAGATCACTTATAGCTTTTTTTATACAATAATCATCATCTTCCCACCATCTGTCAGAACCGCTGCTGCTAATTTCACAAACTATTATAGTCGTATTAGGAGATACAGTATCATGCCCGAAATATGATGAATCATATATTCTGTTAAAACTATGCTCCCTGAAATACATAAAAGATACCGGCAGAACCTTTTCTTTTTTAACAAGAATACCTACAAAAACAAGAGCTCTGTACTCAAGCTCTTCCGAAGCTTTTTTGATATCCTGAGGAACTTCCGGATTTATCATATTTATCAGTTCAGTTACAGGCAATGTATTTATTACAGCATCACAATAAAACTCTTTTTTTGAACCAGTTTTTTCATTTTTATTGTTTTCGGTATAAAATATTTTATCAACAGAATTATCATTTAAAATAATCTTATTTACTTCACTGTTTAAATGAATAGTACCGCCATTCTTGAGATATTCATCTATTAATTTTTCATTTATTCCTCTGTACCCCATTTTTGTTGTAAAAAGTCTGCCATCAACATTCTCAACAAAATCTTTTACCTTTTTTTTGCTAAAGCGAGTTCGGATTGGAGATATAAGCTTGTTTAAAAAGATTGAGGCAGATATTTTCGGTATTCGTTCCCGTGCAAACCTTGGTGAAAACTTATCAGGATACATTCCCCATACTCTGTAAATATAATCCTTAAAAAAAAGCTTATATAATGTTTTGCCATAGAAGTTGAGTAATAATGTCTCAGAACTAGGATCTTTATCTTTTTTAAAAATACTCCTAATGTTAGCTCTAATCAGTTCCAAAACAGCTTTTATTACCAGTGACTTCGGCATTTTCTTAAATACTTCAAATACTGAAAGGGGATATTTAAAATAATCATTCATGAATTTTATAAGGATTGTTCTTTCAAAGTCTATCAGGTCATCTCCTACAGCCATCCTTATTTCATTGACAATATTGGGATTGTTGGAATGAAAAAAATGAGGGCCATATTCATAAATATTCCGGTTGATGATTTTTCCGCCGACAAGTCCTCCCATCTGATTTTCTTTCTCAAAGATATGGGGTTCAAAACCATTTCTGGAAAGATAAATTCCGGCAGCCAGACCGGTAAGCCCTCCACCCAATATTGCTACTATTTTTTTATCCAAAACATTCCTTCCGGAAAAATTAAAACAAAAAGCAGTATCTTTTTTGCTGTTATAGTTTGTTTATATTACCAAATTCTTTTATTTTTGTAATAATATATTCCACATCTTCTAATGTCATATTTGGATGAAGAGGGATATTCAAACCTATCTCGTTTAATATTTCTGAATTTTTTAATCTTATATGAGTTGAATTATAAATTGGAATGAGATGCAAAGGCTGATATCTCAGGGTTGTATAAATGCCATTATCGTACAGGTACTTGGCCAACTCATCCCTCTTATCATTTTTTAGCTTTATAAAATATGTAAAATAAGAATGCTGCTCATCAGAGGCAGGTTCCTCGGGAGTTTCAATCCAGCCTATATCCTTAAATTCATTCTGATAAATATCCCATATCTGTTTTCTGAATATCTGGTGTTCTTCAAGTTTTTTTAGCTGGGCAAGACCGATTGAAGCGCTTATATCGTCGGGGATCATCTTGTAGCAAAAATCTATTACATCATATTCCCACCATCTGTTTTTAGAAGAAGTAGAAGCTTCAAATCCTGATTTTGCAATACCACAATATCTGAGTACTCTTGCTTTTTTTACTAAATCTTCATGAACAGAAGTAATCCCTCCTGCTTCACCTATTGCAAGATTTTTTACAGCATCAAAGCTATAAATACCTACATCTCCCAAAGCACCGCAATATGTACCTCCAATTTTTGAATCTATGGCATGAGCCGCGTCCTCAACAATAGGCAGCCCTATCTGTTTTATTTCTTCAACCCTTACAGGTTTACCAGCATAATGTACAACCATGACAGCCTTTGTGTTTTTGGTTATCATCGGCTCTATGGTTTTTAAGCTTACATTTTGTGTATCAATTTCAACATCACAGAAAACCGGTTTTAGACCAGCCAGGACAACTGCAGTTGCACATGAAATCCATGTAAATGCCGGTAATACAACTTCTGAACCTTTTGGAAGATTTAATAACTTCAATGCCAGGTAAAGACTGTTTGAACCGCTGTCAAGAAGGACAAAATCTATAAGATTAAGTCTTTCTTTAAGTTTTTCCTCCAGCAGTTTTGTTTTGGGACCTATTCCCATCCACTGGGCTTCTATACTTGTTTTAATTTCTTCTAATTCTTCTTTACCGACCTTGGAACCAAAAACTGAAATCATAATCGCACCTCTTAATTTGCTGCAAGAAAATATAATATTTTATAAAATTAATATGCTGTAAATTTATAATCTATTTTTTTAAAATGACTATAATCAAGCCTAAATAGCACAAAATCATTCATACTATCTATTTCAATAAAATTATTTTTCAAATACCATTTAATGGCAGGATTTGTTTTCAAAACTTTTACGGTAATTTCTTTGCCGAAGTGGTCAATCATATAGCTGCACATAACTGAATTGGCTATGCTCATAAGTCCTTTTCCTACAAAACTTTTATCACCCAATATAACATTATATATATCCATTGCTTCATCTAGCTCCCTAAAAGCAGTGCATCCTATATCATTGTTCATATAAGATATCATAAAAACAAAATCATTTTGTCTTTTTTGATACTCTGTAAACCATTTTAATTGCTCTTCAGGATTTATTATTTCTTTATAAAAAAATGAAGCTCTATGGGCATTTTTCCACACTCTTATTTTTTCAATATCTTTCTGTGCAATAGTTCTCAGAGTTAGATTATTTTCCTGATTGATTAGTTTAAATTGATTCTTTTTATTCAATTTATTTTAATTTTTTAAATAAATTTTTTAATTTTAAGATTAAAATATCAAAAACTATTAGAATTGAT
>DUQM01000006.1 GCA_012837825.1 Actinomycetota bacterium
ACTTTCGGTTATTTCCTGTAATTTTTCATGAAATTTTTTAATCATATCTTTTTTGCTTCCATCAGAAAAATATTAAAATTTACAATATATAATATAACAAAAATTACATATTAAATATATTAACAATAAATAAAAATATATAAAGCCAATAATATCCCCGGGATTTTATTTTAGGCGGATATCAGGATAATTCCCTTTTTTTCAGCCTCTGTCTTACTCTTATAATGCTTCCAATTACAGAAAAGAACAATACAAGGAAAAGCAACACAAGAGCTGTTCCCCACTGTATGTCTTCAGGAGGATTGGTTACCTGAGTAGCAAGAACATAAAGATGATAAGGCAGAGCCATTACCTGGTCAAGTATGGACTTTGGGAGTCCAGGCTGGGAAAAAGCTGCTACTGTAAAAATTATAGGTGCGGTTTCACCTGCAGCCCTTCCTATACCTATTACAGAACCTGTGATAATGCCTGGAAGAGCCTGCGGAAGAACAACCTTGTAAATTGTCTGCCATTTGGTTGCGCCCAGCGCCAGAGAAGCATGCCTGTAGGTGTCCGAGACAGACTTTAAAGCTTCTTCTGTTGAAGTTATTATTACGGGAAGAATCATAAGCGCAAGCGTCAGCGAGCCGGCAAGAATTGATTTGCCAAGTCTAAGGAAAAGAACAAAAAATCCAAGTCCGAAAAGCCCGAAGACAACAGAAGGAACCCCGGACATATTTATTATTGACAGTCTGATTATTCTGGTTATTTTTGACTTTCCGGCATATTCATTTATATAGATGGCTGCGAAAATACCGATTGGAAGAGCAAATATTATAGTACCTATCATCAGATACAGAGTGCCTAAAATTGCCGGAAATATTCCGCCTTCCCTCATTCCGTTTTCAGGAAAACCCAGAATAAAATTCAGGTTTATTGCCCTGGCTCCCCTTATAACAAGAAAAATTATAATACCAAGGACAAAAACTACCACCACAAGAGTACAGAAAAGCAGAAGTCCGTAAAATATTTTCTGTTGCAGATATCTTTTTTTCATTTTAATTTTCAGCTCTTATTTTCATTATCAAAATTTGCAAAACACAGGAAACTTTTCCATAAATATTACATTTTTTTTATTCTTCCGATAAACCTGTCGGCTATAAAATTTATAAGAAATGTGATGATAAAAAGAACCAGGCCGATTGCAAACAAAGAAGAGAAATGCAAACCCCCCTTTACGGTTTCTCCCATTTCCGCTGCAATTGTCGCAGTAATTGTTCTGACCGGCTGAAGCCAGGAAAAAACTATTCTTGGGGAATTTCCGGTAACCATAAGTACGGTCATTGTCTCCCCGACTATTCTCCCGAGTCCAAGCATTATGGAAGCGACTATCCCTGATTTCGCGGCAGGTACCACAACCTTATATGTCGTTTCCCACTTTGTTGCCCCTAGCGCAAGTGAAGCATGCCTGAATTTTATGGGAACAGCATTTATGGCATCTTCCGAAATGGATATTATTGTTGGAAGACTCATAAAAGCAAGCATTACCGAACCCGCAAGAGCTGTCAGCCCTATTGGCAGCCCGAATGCTTTCTTGATGAGCGGTACGATAAGCTGAATACCTATAAACCCTATCACTACCGAAGGAATAGTAGCAAGAATTTCAATTATCGGCTTTAATGTCTCTCTGACAGCTCTGGGTGCAAGCTCTCCTATATAAATAGCCGCTCCAACACCAAGCGGGAGAGCAATGATTATAGCTCCTACAGCTACGAGAGCTGAGCCGGCAAGAAGCGGAAGCAGGCCGAATTTCTCAGTTGATGTGGGAGACCATTTTGTCCCTGTCAGAAAATCAAAAATCGGATAACTTGAAAAAAATCTGATGGAATTATAAACAAGAAATATAAGTATTACGGTAAGAACTACTATGGAAATAATCCCATTTAAAAAAATGAATTTTGTTATAAGAAAATTTTTAAAATTATTCCACTTTGATTTCATTATATCTTTGAAAAATCACTTCAGATCTAATTTTTAATGCTAAAGAACTTATAGTTGTTTATTATTTTACCGGAACAAATCCTGCTTCGGTTCCAATATTCTGTCCTTTTTCGCTTAGTATAAAATCAATATATCCTCTGGCAATATCACTTATATTATCCTCATTAACATAAATAAAAAGTTCTCTGGAAATAGGATATATCCTTTCTCTGACAGATTTTACTGAAGGCATAACAGCCTGTGATGAATCATCCTTTTTTATATAAAGGGTGTTCATTTCAGATCTTACAAATCCCAGACCTATATACCCTATGCAGTTGTCTGTGTCCAATATATTATTTACTATCTCAGCATTGGAGTTAAGCCTTATCGTCATCTGCGAATAATCCTTGCTTTTTTCTGTTCCTTTTCTTCGAATTATTTCTTCAAGAAAATATTCGCCGGTTCCGGAATTTGTATCTCTTGCAAAAAGTGTTATCTCCTTATCCGGACCCCCCATCTCACTCCATCTGTTAATTTCGCCTGTATATATTTTCGCCAGTTGTTCCAGGGTGATTTCACCGATATCTATGTTTCCGGAAACTATTATGGCAATGCCGTCATACAAAACAGGTATTTCAAGTATCTTTATGCCGTTTTCCTGTGCACTCTGTATTTCAGTATCCTTTATATCTCTGGAAGAATTTGCAATATCGGTGGTGCCATTGATTAAAGAAGCTATTCCTTCTCCGGATCCTCCGCCATTTACGGTTATTCGTCCTCCAAATTCTTTATAAAATTCTTCTGCCCAGCTATTGGCAACTTCAAGCAGAGTTGTTGAACCGGTCAGCACCAGTGTTTTCCCATCAAATTTCTTTTCGGCTCCGCTGCCGGCAGACTCACCTGAAGAACTATTTACACAGGGTCCGGCACTCTCTGTCTGTCCTTCCGGAGAATTACTTCCACATCCAGAAAAAGCAAAAGAAGCAATGATTAATATAATTAATAAAGAAAGGGATTTCCTGGCAATTTTTATCATGTAATAATTTTTACCATATAATTTTTTCTTAATATAAATTTTATTAC
>DUQM01000007.1 GCA_012837825.1 Actinomycetota bacterium
ATAATAAAAAAGTATAGTGAGATATATTAATATTTTCAACCGACAATGAGGGGTTTAAAATGACATCTCTTGAAGTAGTAGGAATAATTTCCATAATTCTTATATCAGTCTTTGCGCTGGTAGGAATAATTATATCGATACCTCTTGTAAAATTACTGATTAGAATAAAAAGCCTGGCAGAGAAACTTGAGAAAAATCTTTTCCCTGTCGTGGAAAATCTGAATCAGACCGTGTCCAGGCTTAACAGTGAGATAGCAAGTATCAATGATATTACCCAGAACGTTGGTTCGATAATTTTACAGGTGGAAAAAGTCATAAAGCTTGCCAGGGTACTGATCACAAGCCCTGTCATAAAAATAATAAGCACCTTTGCAGGCGTAATGCAGGCTATGTCAGACACAAAGAATAATAAAGAAAAAACCAAGGAGGGTTAAATGAGCAGCGAAAATTCTAATAATGAAAAAAGTATTTTTTTACCAGTTTTTTTCTCACTGCTTGCAGGCTTTGCTGCCGGAGCTGTTGTAGGCATGCTCTATGCTCCTAAAGCAGGAAAAGAGATTAGAAAAGATATAAAGGAAAAAAGTGAAGAACTGATTGAAAAAGGCAAAAAAAACTATGAGATAATTTCAGATAAAGCCAAAGACTTTGTAGGCAAAAGCAGTGATTTCATAGAAAAAGGCAAGGAAAAAATAAGTCATGCAAAAGAGATATTAAGTGAAAAAATAAGCAAAGGAAAAGAGAAGGCAAAAGAAGTTAGCGATTATCTTGAAAAATAATTGAAACACCAATGTTTATTACCTACTTACTGAGCGGAAAGTTTATTTTTGATAAGTAAAAAAACTGTTAAAAAAATATTAAATCTTTTACTTGAAAGTGGCGGAGATTTTGCTGACTTGTTTATTCAGAGCAGAATCTCAAACAATTTAAGGTTGGATGATAGTAAAATTGAAAATGTTTCAGGGGGCTATGAAACAGGGTGCGGCCTCAGACTGATATATAAAGACAGCACTTACTATGCTTATATTGATTCAGTTGATAAAGACAGGCTGATAGAAAGTGCCAGAGTGGTAAAATCCGCAATCAGCAATTTCAGAAAAATCAATGTTTTAAATCTTGAGGAAAGAAAAAACAGCTATAGAGCAAGAATTCTTCAATACCCCAATTTTGTTGATCCCCGAAAGAAGGCAGACTATCTTCTGTCTGCGGATAAAGCCGCAAGAGAAGTGTCGGATAAGATCATCCAGGTCAGTTCTGTAATGAATGATGTCGAGGAATACGAGTTTATTGCAAATTCAGAAGGTTATTTTTGTGAAAACAAATCAGTAAAAACATTTATGGCTGTCAGTGTGATTGCAGTAAAATCCGGTGAAATAAGGACAGGGTACAAATCATATGCTCTCACCAGAGGGATGGAAATTTTTAAAAAAAAGAAACCGGAAGATATTGCAAGAGAGGCTGCCGCAATAGCAGTAACAATGCTTGATGCAGTTGATGCGCCGACAGGAACAATGCCGGTTATCATTGGCCCCGGTTTTGGAGGAGTAATATTCCATGAAGCATGCGGGCACAGCCTTGAAGCTGATGCAGTTGTAAAAGATGCTTCTGTTTTTAAAAACAAAATCGGAAAAAAGATTGCATCCGAATGTGTAAATGCCATAGACGATGCTACTTTGAAGCATCACTGGGGTTCTTATAAATTTGACGGTGAAGGATATCCTTCGGGAAGAAATCTTTTGATAAAGGGAGGAGTCCTTCTTTCATATCTTACTGATTATAAATCTGCAAAAAAAATGGGAATTCCACTTTCCGGAAATGCCAGGAGACAGTCTTACAGGGATATCCCTTATCCAAGGATGAGCAATACTTTTATAGATGCCGGTAAGGACAAGCCGGAAGATATTATCAAAAGCATCGATGATGGAATATACGCAAAAGAATTTTCCGGAGGACAGGTTGATCCTGCGACAGGTGATTTTGTTTTTGGAATAAGCGAAGGATATATTGTTAAAAAAGGAACACTTTGTGAGCCCATAAAAGGGGCGACACTGATAGGTAACGGTCCTGATATTCTTAAAAAGATAGCCATGGTTGGAAATAATCTTGAATTCTCGCCAGGTTTTTGCGGGAAAAACGGACAGTCTATTGCAAATGAGGTAGGCCAGCCTACCATCCTTGTCAGCAGCATAACAGTAGGAGGGACGCAAATACAGTGAAAAGCAGTAACAGATCTGAGAACAAGCTGATTAAAAAGGCTGAAAGCATAGCTTTATTTTTTAAAGGTAGAAAAATTGATGAATTTGAGATTTATATATCTGATTCCATCAACAATGAAATTGAAGTATTTAATAAATCTGTAGAATCACTGTCGCATTCCGACACAAGCGGTGTGGGAATAAGGATATTTAAAGATAAAAAAGCAGGATATGCCTGGATTAATTCTTTTGAGGAAAACAAAATAAAAGATTGCATTGAAAAAGCTGTCTTAAATGCCGGAACTTCCGGTGAGGATGAATTTAACGGACTGCCTCAGGAAAAGGAAGGAAGATATGTTTTTAATGAAAATATAGAAAAATTCCTTTTTAGCGAAGATTTTCACAAATATTCTGTTGATAATAAAATCGATATGCTTAAACATATTGAGGAAATATCAAAGAAAAAAGACAAAAGAATTGTTGGTACAGACTCTCTGAGTTATAGCGACAGCCTGTATGAAACGGCTATTTTAAATTCATCAGGATTTAAAAGAAGTGTTTTGCAGACAAGTTCTTTTGTTTTTTTAAATCTTATTGCCAGAAAAAATGATGATACATCAACAGGTTTTGGTTTTTCATATGGCAGAGATCCTGGCAGTTTTGATCTTGAGATTATTGCAGAAGAAGCAGTTAAAAGGTCTACCATGCTTCTTGGTGCAAGAAAAATAAAATCAAGATCGTCTACCATAGTGCTTGATCCTGTAACAGCCTCGCAGTTTCTCGGCGTGATCGCTTCGGCTGTTACTGCTGACTCCGTACAAAAGGGCAGGTCTCTGTTTAAAGGAAAAATCGATGAGAAAATATTTGATATTAATTTAAATATCTATGATGACGGAATAATGAAAGATGGATTTTCGTCAAAGCCTTTTGATGCTGAGGGTGTAAACAGGGGGAAAACAAAAGTTTTTGAGAAAGGCATTCTTAAAACTTATCTTTATGATTGTTATACTGCAAGAAAAGACAGAAAATCAAGTACGGGAAATGCAGCAAGAGCCTCTTATAGAATGCCTCCATCAGTTGGAATTTCAAACTTTTATATTGAGCCGGGTAGCGCTGATATTAATGAGATAATCAGCAGAATAGAGGATGGGTTTTATGTCATTGATGTTATAGGGATGCATTCAGGGGCAAATCCTGTTTCAGGAGATATAAGTGTAGGCGCAAAAGGTGTCCTTATCAAAAACGGCAGCATGGGCGAGCCTGTCAAAGAAGTAACAATAGCTTCAGATCTTTTAAGCTTTTGTAAAAAAATAGAATCTGTAGGAAATGACCTGAGATTCTTCCCTTCCGGAGGATTTATAGGCAGTCCTTCAGTTGTTGTGAGAGATATAGCAATTAGTGGAAATTAGCGAATGTAAATCAAGAAAGACCAAGTCGGAATGGAAATATTAAAATCAGTGGTTTTAGGGATAATCCAGGGCCTTACTGAGTTTTTCCCCGTAAGCAGCTCAGGGCATCTTGTTATTTTTCCATATTTTTTCAAATGGGAGCAGCCATCACTTTTTTTTGCAGTAATACTTCATCTGGGGACACTATTGTCTCTCCTGATAATACTGTACAGAGATGCGGGAAACATAATAAAAATTTTTTTTAAAGGAATATTTATTAAAAAAATGCGAAAAAATGAAGATTTCAAGATGGCATTATTCATAATAATAGCTATAATTCCTGCAGCCATAGCAGGATATTTTATAAATGATGTTATTGAAAATATTTTTTCCAGACCCGTTTTTACCGCTTTTTTCTTATTTATAACGGCTGCAGTCCTTGTTTTGTTTGAATTTGTCGGAAAAAGAATTGAAGATAAATATATTGCAGAAAACGGCAGAGAAAAGAACTTTAACTATTTTATAGCTTTAATAACCGGCATCGGTCAGGCGGTAGCAATACTTCCCGGAGTTTCGCGTTCAGGTCTGACGATATCTTCTGCAAGGATTTTTGGCATCAAAAGAAAAGAAGCTGTAAAATTCTCATTTCTGATCTCCATACCTGTTATTTTTGGTTCATTTGTTTTTGAGCTTTGTGACTTTCTGAAATCCAAAGAATCAATATCAGCCGGTTTTTCAGTCCTGCCTCTGATAGCAGGGTTTATTGCTGCTTTCATTTCAGGATTGTTTGCAATAAAATTCCTTTTAAAGATATCTTCGAAAAGAAATTTAAATTTCTTTGCTCTTTATTGTGTTGCTCTTGCTATTGTTTTTTTTATTGTATATTTTTTTAGAAAATAAATTATTTTAAGCAGAAAATAATTCAGGAGGTTTGAAAATGAAAGGTATAATTCTTGCCGGAGGACTTGGCTCCCGTCTTTCTCCATGTACAAAAGTTACAAATAAGCATTTGCTGCCGGTTTATGACAAACCAATGATATATTATCCGATAATGACACTTGTGAACGCAGGCATAAAATACATACAGATAGTTACCGGTGGAAATAATGCCGGTGATTTTCTCAGACTTCTTGGAAACGGAAAGGAGTTTGGCTTAAAAGATATTGCATATACTTATCAGGAAGGAGAAGGCGGAATAGCTGATGCATTAAAACTTGCGGAAAATTTTGCAGAAGGCGAGAAAATCTTTGTGATACTGGGAGATAATATTGTCCAGGATAATGTGGGCGAACATGTAAGGGATTTTATTAATCAGCCCAAAGGAGCAAAGATATTTTTAAAGGAAGTTCCCGATCCTGAAAGGTTCGGAGTTGCTGAGATAAAGGACAATAAAATAGTTTCAATAGAGGAAAAACCTCAAAATCCAAAATCAAATTATGCTGTCTGCGGTCTTTATATGTATGATAACGAGGTATTTGATATTGTCCGCAAAATAAAGCCCTCAGACAGGGGCGAACTGGAAATAACTGACGTAAATAATGAATATATAAAACGCAATTCAATGACATATTCCATATTAAAAGGGTGGTGGACAGACGCAGGAACATTTCAGTCTCTTTACAGAGCCAGCCGTCTGGTAGCAAAAGACTTGGGGGAAAATAATATTTAGAAATTTTTAATATTTCCGGAATTGCAGTAGAAACATTTTAAGACTTTGCAGTCAGATTCCCATTTTTTGTCTGAGATTATATATATCCATGAATACGGGTTCTGTTTGCTTTCATTCAGGCAATTTTTTTCTATTATCACTTCACCTTTCTCATATGCAGTTCCGATAAATTTTTCAGAGTTGCCGCAATCTATGCACTTATACATTTTTATCACCTCATGATTTTTCTTATTTTATATTTAATATATATTAAATATAAATATATAAAATTACAATATTAAAATTTAATATATAAATAAAATATTAACATTCTTCCAAATTGACTTGATTTTTATGCTCTGTTATTATTAATTAACCAACAATATTGTAGCGGAAGAATTAAACAGTTAATGCAGATAAACAAGCAGAAAACAAAAGTAAGAATAAAGACCGACAGTGCGGTAATTATCGGATATGTTCACCATATGGCAGACGGCAGACTTAGTGATTATTTTACTGCACAGGTCGATAAATTCATTCCTGTTACTGACGCGCTCGTATATCCCTTAAATTATCCTACAGACGATAAGGAAGATCTCCAGAAACGTGATGTGGTTTTCGTAAATACTGACAGGATAGAAATCGTAGAGTACTTCTGATTATTTAAATAAAATAAAAATAATATTTACAATAGTAAATTATTTTTTGTAAAATTATAGCTCAAATAAAATTTAGGAGGGAGAAATAATGGTTACGGAATTTACTGATTCAAATTTTGAAAGTGAAGTTATAAAATCGGATATCCCGGTTCTTGTGGATTTTTGGGCTGTCTGGTGTGGTCCTTGCAAAATGATTGCTCCTGAACTGGAAAAGTTATCTGAAGAAAAAAAGGGTTTGTTAAAGGTCGGAAAGCTTAATGTTGACGAAAACAGGGATACTGCCATCAAATTCAGCATTACCAGCATACCCACACTGCTTCTTTTTAAAGATGGACAGGTTGCAAAGAAACTGGTAGGAGCAATGTCAAAAGACAGGATTTTAAACGAAATAAGTACATTTATTTAGATCTTATTTTAAAATGCATAGCCTTTTTATAGGAACGTCAATATATTTCTGTAAAAAGGCTAGAAAATATTTTTTGCCCTGCTGATACTGCTCCGGCAGTCTTGTCTATATCAGGTATTTAAAACTGAATTTCAATCATTATTTTGCTATCTGAGCGAGTGCTTCTGTAGACAATATTTTGCTTCACAAATCAGGCTTATTTATATAAAATCATTAAGATATTGCGCAATGACACGGCATTTCTGCAATAATGTTTTAAATTGTTATATTTTATTATAAAGAGGTTTTTTATTAATGTTTAAAAAGGTAACCAGCAGCGTAAACTTCGTAGAATTAGAGGAAAAAATATTAAATTTCTGGAAAACAGAAAAAATATTTGAAGAAAGCCTTAATTTAAATAAGGATAAAGAAAAGTTTATATTTTATGAAGGTCCGCCTACTGCAAACGGAGCTCCGGGAGTACATCATGTGCTTTCCCGTGTTTTTAAAGATATTTTTCCCAGATTCAAAACAATGAAAGGTTATTATGTCGCAAGAAAGGCCGGATGGGATACACATGGTCTTCCGGTAGAGATAGAAGTCGAAAAAAAATTAGGTATCAATTCCAAAAAGGAAATCGAAGAGATAGGTGTCGAGAAGTTCAATCAGCTTTGCAAGGAAAGTGTTATGAAATACGAAGATGAATGGAAAAGAATGACTGAAAGAATCGGTTTCTGGATTGATCTTGATAATGCTTATTTTACTTTTAAAAATGAATATATTGAAACTATCTGGTGGATTTTAAAAAGCATGTGGGATAAGGAACTGCTGTATGAAGGTCATAAAATAGTGCCATATTGCCCGCGATGCGGAACAGCTCTTTCTTCCCATGAAGTCGCACAGGGGTACAAAGATGTTGATGACCATACTGTCATTATCAGATTTCCTTTGAAAAACCGGAAAGACAGATATCTGCTCGTATGGACAACAACTCCATGGACCCTGGTATCAAATGTTGCCTGTGCAATAAATAAAAATGCGACTTATGTCTGGGTAAAATATAATAATGAATTTTTATTGCTGGATGAGAATCTTGTTGACAGCGTGTTTGATTTTACTGAGGATTTTGAGATTGTCGAAAAAGTAAAGGGAAACAGCATTATGGGATTAAAATATGAGCCTGTTTATGACTATGCGGATGGTAATGAAAATGCCTTTAAAATCATACATGGTGATTATGTGTCTGCCGGGGAAGGAACAGGGATAGTTCATATCGCTCCTGCTTTTGGTGAGGAAGACATGATAGTAGGCAGGGAAAACAGCCTTCCTGTCGTTCAGATGGTTGATGAAACCGGATTCTTTAAAAAAAATGTTGAAAAGTTTGCCGGAATGGCTATAAATGATGCCAATAATGAGATAATCAAAGATCTGAAAGAAAGAAAACTCCTTTTAAAGACCCGGAAAGTAACTCACTCATATCCTTTTTGCTGGCGTTGTGACAGCAGACTTATTTATTATGCAAAAAAGAGCTGGTATATAAGCACATCAAAAATAAAGGAAAATTTAATAAAATCCAATGATGATGTAAACTGGTATCCTGAGCACATTAAAAATGGCAGATATGGAAAATGGCTTGAAAATAACATTGACTGGGCGCTTACCAGGGAAAGATACTGGGGGACACCTTTACCCATATGGCAGGATGAAGCAGGACATAAAATATGTATCGGCAGTATTGAAGAGCTGAGAAATCTTGGCAGCAATGTACCTGATGATATTAATCTTCACAAACCTTATGTAGACGACATAAAGATAAAATGTAGCATCTGCGGCGCTGAAATGAAAAGAACTCCTGAGGTAATAGATGTCTGGTTTGATTCCGGATCAATGCCTTATGCGCAGTATCATTACCCTTTTGAAAACAAGGAGTTGTTTGAATCCAATTTTCCGGCTGATTTTATTTGTGAGGCAATCGACCAGACGAGAGGTTGGTTCTATACCCTTATGACAATATCCACGATTTTGTTTGATAAATCATGCTATAAAAATGTTCTATGTCTCGGGCTTATAAATGATGAGCTCGGACAGAAAATGAGCAAGTCCAAAGGCAATATAATAAAGCCCTGGGATATTCTTGACAGACAGGGAGCAGATGCATTAAGGTGGTACCTCTTTACATCTGTCTCACCCTGGCTTCCCAAAAATTTTTCAATAAAAGGCGTGGATGAAGTAATAAGGAAATTTCTTCTTACGCTCTGGAACACATACTCATTTTTTGTAATCTATGCAAATATTGATAATTTCAATCCTGCAGACTATGACCCGGATGCATATAAAAGATGCGAGCTCGACAGATGGATAATATCTGAATTGAATATTACTATAAAAAAAGTAAATGAGCTCCTGGATGATTTTAATGTTACTGACAGTGGCAGGCTTATACAGGAATTTATTGATAACCTTTCAAACTGGTATGTAAGAAGAAGCAGAAGAAGATTCTGGAAGAGCGAAGAAGATGACGATAAGATAAGCGCATATCTTACTCTTTATGAATGCCTTCTAAGCATATCAAAATTAAGTGCACCGTATATTCCCTTTATCAGTGAAGAAATATATCTGAATCTTTCTTCAGTTCTTCAGGAAAAAAAGAAAAGCGTCCATCTTGAAAGTTATCCCGAGGCCGGCGAAGATCTGATTGATTATGATCTGAGCTATAAGATGAATATTGCAAGAAAAGTTGTAGGGCTTGGAAGGGCAGTAAGAAGCAAGACCAGCCTTAAAATAAGACAGCCGCTTAAAAACGCCATAGTATTTACCGATAATAATAAAGAAAAAAAGCAAGCTGTAAAACATTTTAAAAATATTATAATGGAAGAACTTAATGTAAAGGAAATAATATTTGTTGATTCGCTTGATGAACTTGTTTCATATAATATCAAACCAAATCTCAGGCTTCTTGGCTCAAAATACGGCGCTTTGCTGCCAAAAATTAAAACTGCACTTTTAAGTGAAAATCCGCTGCAGGTTGCCATCAAGGTAAAGAATAATAAAACCATTAACCTGGTTATTGATTCTGTTCAATACGAAATAAGTCCGGAAGAGGTCATAGTTGAATCTGCTGACAGAGAGGGGATAAGCGTTGAAAGCGACGGCGAACTTACTGTAGGCCTCAATACTTTATTGGATGAAAAACTGATACAGGAAGGTTTTATAAGAGAACTTGTCCATCACATACAAAACATTAGGAAAGATGCCGGATTTGAAATAGAAAACATTATAGAAACCCATATAAAATGCAGCAGGGAAGCAGAAGATATAATTACCGGTAATATGGAATTTATAAAGAAAGAAACATTATCAGACGTTTTAAATTTCAACACGGAGACAACAAACATGTATTCGGTCGATGTTAAAATAAATGAGGAAAATATAAAAATCTCAGTCAAAGTCATAAGATAAAATTGGTTAATAAATTATTTAAATACAGTCTGAAACTTTTAAAGCTGGACATAGTATTTGCCATCTGTGCCATAACTGTATTTATAATAGACCAGGTAACAAAAGGGATCATTATCGACAGGGTTCCCATTAATATGCAGATAGAGCTGATTCCTGATTTTTTATATATCACACATGTCAAAAACACAGGGGCAGCATTCGGGATGTTCCAGAACAGTACAGATGTACTGATTGTAATATCATTTATTGCAATTATTCTTGTTGCTGTCCTTAAGGCAACTTTAAGAATTCATTCTTTCACATATCATATTGCTTTGGGATTTGTTCTTGGAGGAGCGACCGGCAATTTGTTTGACAGGATCTTTTTGAGAGAGGTTACTGATTTTATACAGGTCAACTATTTTGCTGTTTTTAACGGAGCTGATAGTTTTCTGGTAATAGGCTTTTTTCTTCTTTTTATTATAATAATAAAAATCTTTTTCAAAAAAGAAGGAAAAACTTTAAATAAAGACTAGTGAACTGACTTAAAGGTTCTGAATAATGAATGATTCTTTTATACCTCAGAAAAATCATATTGAGATAATCGCAGAGTTAAACGATAAGGGAAAAAGGCTGGACAGCTTTATCGCCGAACAGAATACAGGGCTTTCAAGAAACAGGATACAGAAACTTATCAAGTCGGGAAATGTAATAATCGACGGAGTACAAAGCCTGGAAAAAAGCTATATTATGGAAGGAAAAGAAAAGCTGACATTAAGAGGCATGAATTCTTTTTTTGATGATGAAATACGCTATTATCCTCAGAAGATAGATATAAAAATAATCTATGAAGACAAATATATCATAGCTGTCTCAAAACCTCCGAGGATGGTTGTTCATCCTGCTCCCGGCAACAGAGACAATACACTGCTGAATGCCGTTCTTTATTATAATGACAAAATCGGTTTCGACAGAAATATACGTGCAGGTATTGTGCACAGACTGGATAAGGACACATCCGGCATTATTCTTATTGCAAAAGATTGTCTCACCCGTGAAAGATTACTGCTTCTGTTTAAGGAAAGAAAAATAAAAAAAATATATATTGCACTTGTTCTGGGTAGCTTTAAAGAAAAAGCAGGGTTAATAAGTATTCCCATATCGAGATCCAGGAAAAACAGGAAGATGATGGATGTGTCTGTTATCGGCAGGCAGTCTGAAACAGAATTCAAAGTATTGGAAGCTTTTTCTGCCTGTTCGCTTCTGGAAGTCTGCCCTAAAACAGGCAGGACTCATCAGATAAGAGTTCATTTCAGTCACATAGGTCATCCGGTGATAGGCGATAAGCTTTACGGTAATAAGGAATCAAAATCACTGGCTTCTACTCTGGGTATGAACAGGCATTTTCTCCATGCAGCGGAAATTACTTTCATCCACCCTTTTACCGGAGATAAGATAGAAATCAGAGATGAGATACCGGAAGATTTAAGAAAAGGAATTGAATCAGCAAGAAAAATTTATAAATAAAAAGCCGGCTTCTAACCGGCTTTTTAAAAGATAAGTAAAAAATTCATATTTACCGGGCGGCATATATATCAGGTTGATCTTATTTCCTGTTTTATAAATACCACATATGAAATTGCAAAACATATTATCGCAAGAGCGATTATCGCAATAATCTGAGGCCACACCTGAACCAGGCTTTGACCAAGAGACAGCGGACTTAAAATCATATTTGATATATCTGAGGTGGTAACAGCTCTCAGGAATATATGGCTTCCGCTGGGGATAAGCAGTATTGTTATGGACTCCATAAACAAATAAGAAGGTGACAGTCTTTTTATCCCAAGGTCAATATTAAAATTTTTTATCTGTGTTGCAAGAGATGCATTTTCCAGCGGAGCCATTACATTAGCTACTGCGCTTGCAATGATCTGTACAAAAAAGAAAAAGAAAATCCAGATTGCAACGCTTGTAAGTATGGATGTTGCAGTTTTATCAAGCACAACTGAAAAAAGCATGGCCATTGACATCCAGAAAGTTCCATAGCATACACAGATAGCAATAAAAATTATTATTCTAAGTATTTCTTCTGCGCTTGGAGGCACTCCGATTACTCTTAATCCTATTCCTGCAATAATAAGGATAATGCTACTGATAATTATTGTCATAGTGGTAATTCCTGCCAGAAATTTTCCGTTTATTATACTGTCCCTGTATATAGGCTGTGATAACAGACGGCTAAGATTTTTTGAATTTTTTTCTGAATTTATTGCATCAAAACCAAAAACAATACCGATTATTGGTATAAAAAAGCTTAGAAAATAAAGAAAAGATGGCAATACATCTCCGGATGTTGTGAATAATTTCAGAAAAACCAGTGAATCTACAGAAGATTGTGCCGCAACTCTTATATTCTGGATAGCAACATATATGGATGTAAGGCCCGTGATGTATACAAGCCCCAGCAATATAAGAAATTTTTTGCTGCTGAAATAATCTGATAATTCTTTTCTATAAATAGTAAGGATGCTTCTCATTCTATACCTCTTTAAAATAATTTAAGTATATATCTTCAAGCGAAAAGTCTTTTATATTCATTTTTGTAAGTATTACATTATCCAAAGATGTTATCGCTTTTGAAATTTCTTGTCTCATGTCTTCATCAGTTCCAATCAATAAAGAATTTTCAGTTGCGGAAACAGTTTTTATGCCTTTCAGATTCTTTATTTTTTCTGATGCTGTCCCGATGTCTCCGATTATCTCTACCTCTATCTGGTATTTGTTGCCGCCAAAGATGTTGTTGCTCAGTTCCTTGACATTACCTTCACCGATGAGTTTGCCATTTGACATTATCCCTACCTTGTCGCATATTCTCTGCACAAGATTCAACTGATGGGATGAAATCAGGAAAGTAATCTGTTTGCTTTTGTTAAGTTCTTTTATTGTTTCAAGTATCTGATTTGCCACTTCTACGTCCAGTCCCTCGGTAGGCTCATCAAAAATAACAAGCTGGGGGTCTTTGATAAGTACATCTGCTATACCCAGCCTTTGTTTCATGCCTTTCGAAAAGTATTTGACAATTTTTTTTCTGTCATTTTCAAGTCCGACGATTTCCAGGCTCTCTTCGATTTTTAATGCAAGTTCTTTTGACGGTATGCCATTTAACTGTCCTGTATATTCAAGATTCTGAAATGCATTCATATCTTCATAGAACCCTACTTTTTCAGGAAGATATCCTGTAATTCTTTTTATTTTCAGCGGTTCTTTTATAGGATTAAAACCGGCAACCGAAATAAAACCATCAGTAGGTTCCGTCAGGCCCAGTATCATTAATATGATAGTGGATTTGCCTGCACCGTTGGGACCCAGCAATCCGTAAATCGATCCTCTGTCAATATTAAGATCAAGGCTGTCTACTGCTGTTTTTGCGCCATACTTTTTAGTTAATTTTTTAGTATTGATTATGTAATTTTCCATATGTTAAATTTAGTTATAGTTTGATAATTATCTTCTTCCAAGTTTTGTAAATATGAATCCGATTCCGATTATTACAACTGCTATTATCCCGATGCCAACCCATCCCCATATGGTGGGAGTCTGAACAGTTACTCTTAATTCTATTTTGTCTGTACTATTTTCACTGTTTACATTCAAAGTAATCATATAATCTCCGGCGATTGTTTTATCCGGAGGTGTTATTGAAAGATCGATATCCTGTGTTTTGCCGGCATCAAGAGATTCTATGTCGGCCGGATTATATTTTATTTTCCAGCCTTCAGGTCCGCTGGAAGTAAATGTGATTTTTTCAATTGCCGCAGAGCCGTTATTTTTTAGCTGCAGTGCAAAATGATTGTCTTTCCCTGATGTAACTTTGGTATTGAACATGCCATTTGCAGGAGTAAAGTTAAGCTCATAAGTCGCTGTTATCACAGCTTTTAATTCAGCTTCTGCGCTAAGTTCGTCATTTGATGCTTTTATCTTGATAATGTAATCTCCCGGTTCCTGAGTGGTAAGGGGGATTGCAACAAATTTAAGGCTTTCTTTCGAGCCGGGCTTAACTTTTACCGCAGATATGTCGACAGCTTCATATGAAGGCTGTATGGATACATACCATCCCTGGGGAGCTTCAGCTGCAACATTAAAAGTCGTTTCTTCTTCTCCGACAAAATTAAGGTCAGCTTTAAAAGTAAACTGAGAACCGTCTTTTGCTTTAATTTCAGGATAGGTGATATCAAAAGCAATACTCTCTTCTACCTGTGTGGTTGTAGTGGTCTCTTCAGTTTCCTCTGCAAGAAGAGTGCCCGGAACAATCAGCATTGAGCAAAGAACAAATAACAAAGAAAAAAACAATAATGATCTTCTGATTTTTAATGATTTGATACCCACTTTTTTAAAACTCCTTTTTTTACAATAATTATTTTATATGGCTATTAACTTTAAAGTAAAACATTTTAAGTTTTAAGCTAAAATCAAATTTTAGTACATCAATGTTAAATGTCAATATAATTATATGTTGTTAAATTAAAGGATTATTAAAATATTAAAAAATTTTAATGTCCCTGTTTTCTGGCAACAGACATATTCAGACCGGCATGAAAATTTTATTATTTTTATTGTAATATACCAGAAAATTTATTATATTACCTATTGATAAAATAATATAACCTTTAAAATAGTCCGGAGAGACTAAAAGGGCTTAAAAATGAAAATAAATTTCTTTAAAAATATTTATAAATGCCTTTCTACTATTAAATAGTAAAAAGGCATTTTTTTGTCATAAAACTATATTCTTTAAAAAAATTATGAGAGAAAAAGCAACAGTATTAAATGAAGGCGATATGGACAGAATTGTTAAAAGAATTGCCCATGAAATAATCGAAAGAAACAAAGGAAGCAGGAACCTGATTTTTCTTGGTATTCAGAAAAAAGGAATACCTCTGGCTGAAAGAATAAAGGATCATATTGAAAATCTGGAAAAAACCGAGATTAGTTTTGGCAAACTGGATATCTCTTTTTACAGGGATGATATTGATGAAAAAATTAAAACTGATTTTAACATTACAGACATACCGTTTGAAATTAAGGACAAAGACATAATACTTGTGGATGATGTGTTGTTTACGGGAAGAACGATAAGAGCTGCCCTGGATGCAATAATGGATTTCGGAAGGCCAAAATCGATACAGCTTGTTGTATTAATCGACAGAGGGCACAGAGAGCTTCCAATAAGAGCTGATTATGTGGGGAAAAATCTCCCTACATCCCTTAATGAATATATTGAAGTCAAGTTCAGGGAGATTGAAGGAGAAGATAAAGTCAGCATATGCTGGATTTAGACATTTATCTTGTTATTAATAATTAAATAAAATTATTTAAGCTTTTTATAAATTTATTATTTTGAGAAATATTTTAGACATAGATGAATTAAACAAAACACAGATCCTGAAGATCATTGAAAGTACCGGTTATTTTAAGGAAGTGCTTGAAAGGGATTTGAAGAAAGTGCCTGCGCTGAGAGGCAAAACAATTGTTAATATTTTTTATGAACCCAGTACAAGGACAAGAACATCTTTTGAGCTTGCAGCAAAAAGATTGTCAGCCGATGTTTTAAATTTTTCACCTTCTTCAAGCAGCCTGAAAAAAGGAGAGACAGAACTTGATACAATAAGAACCATACTGGCAATGAAAGCAGATCTTGCAGTAATCCGGCATAAGGATAGCGGTTTTGTAAAATATATTTCTGAAAATATAAATATTCCCGTCATCAATGCAGGAGATGGAAAACATGCCCATCCGACACAGGCCTTGCTTGACCTCTTCACCATATATAATCATTTTAAAAGCCTGGAGAAAATAAAAATTGCAATAGTAGGCGATATACTTAACAGCAGAGTTGCCAGATCCGATATGCTCCTTTTTAAAAAGATGGATTTTGACGTATCTACTGTTTCACCTTCAATGCTGCTGCCTGAAGATATGGGCTATTTTAATACCGTAAATTTTAATTGTATTGATGATATAGTCGAACAGTATGATGTAATATACATGTTGAGAATGCAGTTTGAAAGACAGAATAAAAAGTTCTATCCGTCTGTCAGGGAGTACAATAGATTTTTCAGTATGAATTTACAAAGATTCGGCAGGATGAAAAAAGGAGCTCTCCTTATGCATCCGGGACCTGTAAACCGCGGAATCGAGATTGACGGCAGAATCCTTGATATGGAAGATGACCATCATGAAAGAATAAAAATAAGTGAACAGGTTGAAAATGGTGTTGCAGTCAGGATGGCTCTTCTGCATTACCTGTTAAGTAATCAATAAAAATATATTTTATGATTCAAAAAAATTATGAGTACAGGAAAAGAAAACAAAAAAACAAACAATTTACTGATAATAAACGGAAGTGTACTTAGTAGTGAAACCGGGAAGATATTCAAATCGGACATAGTTGTGGAAGACGGCACGATAAGCAGGATTTCAGAAAATATTACCGCTGGCGATTTTAACAAAAGTATTTTTAAAATTATTGATGCGGACGGTCTGACTGTATGCCCGGGCTTTTTTGACATGCATGTTCATTTAAGGGAGCCCGGCAGGGAAGATGAAGAAGATATGGAAAGTGGTATAAATTCGGCAATCAGAGGCGGAATAACTTCGCTTGCATGCATGCCTAACACAAATCCGGTTATAGACACACCCTTTCTTATAAAATATCTTAAGATGAGTTCACATGCTCATGACTATAATATTTTTCCTGTAGCGGCAATAACCAGAAATCTTGAAGGGGAGAGTATTACGGAATTCGGTCTTCTGAAAGAAGCAGGGGCTGCAGCTTTTTCAGATGACGGAAAAGGAATTCAGAATTCCAGGCTCATGTATGAAATTATGAAGTATGCTGCGGAGATGGACGTGCTGCTTATACTCCACGAGGAAGATTACAGTTTTTCTGAAAATGGTGTTGTACACGAAGGATATTTCTCGGCAGCAAAAGGACTGGAGGGCATTTCAAGTCTTAGCGAGGACATCATGATAGCAAGGGATCTTATCCTGGCAAAAAAAACCGGTGCAAGAATACACTTTACCCATTTAAGCAGCGCTTCTTCTGTTGAATATGTCAGAATGGCAAAAAAAGATGGTATCAGAGTTACCTGTGATGTTACTCCTGAACATTTTTTCTTTAATGATGAATGTATAAAAGATTTTAATACGAATTTCAAAGTAAACCCTCCGATTAGAAGCGAGAATGACAGAAAAAGCATAATTGAAGGCATAAAAGACGGGACCATAGATGCAATTGCCAGTGATCATGCTCCCCATATTGAAGCGGAGAAAAATGTCAGCTTTAATGAAGCGGCATTCGGTTCCCTGGGTCTTGAGACATTATTTAAAGCCTGCATAACCGGACTTTACAAGACTGAGGGAATCGGACTTGAAAAAATCATAGGCCTCATTTCATCTGCACCTGCAAAAATAATTGGCGCCATGGAAAATACTATAAAAACAGGTCTTAAAGCCAATATAAGCATTGTAGATACGGACTGTATTGAAAAATATACAAAGGAAATGATTTTTTCAAAAAGCAAAAACAGTGCTTTTTTGGATGAAAACCTTTATGGGGAAATTATGTATACAATAGTAAACGGTTGTCTGAGGTTCATAAATACAAAAAAATCCCAGGGAGAAGATTTTTCTTGAAAGCTTTACTTGTTCTTGAAGACGGAAAAAATTTTGCAGGAAAAAGTTTTGGCGCAGAAGGAGAGACAATAGGTGAGGTTGTTTTTAATACATCAATGACAGGCTATCAGGAAATCCTTACCGATCCTTCATACTGTGAGCATATAGTTGCAATGACTTATCCGCAGATAGGAAATTATGGTGTAAATAAAAAAGATACCGAGTCTGATAAAATTCAGATCCATGGACTTGTAGTAAAGGAATATCTTGATTTCTACAGCAACCACAGGGCAACCGATAGTCTTGACAGCTATTTAAAAAAAAGCGGGATAATAGGGCTTTATGATATTGATACGCGCGAACTTACAAGACATATAAGAATAAAAGGTGCAATGAAGGGAATTATATCTACAGATAATTCTGACAAAGACTATCTGATTTCAAGGCTTGAAAATTATCCCGGTCTTACAGGCAGAGATCTTACGGGAAAGGCGTCCTGCAAAAAAGCATATATTTATAATAAAAACATTAAAAATCCTAAATTTTATGTAATTGCAGTAGATTTTGGGATTAAAACAAGTATATTGAAATGCATGTCAGACGCAGGCCTGAGAATAAAAGTAGTTCCACCGGATGCAACTGCTGAAGAAATTTTAAATGAAAATCCTGACGGAATATTCCTGTCAAACGGTCCCGGTGATCCGGGCGCTGTCGGATATGCAATACCCGAGATAAAAAAAGTACTGAACAAAAAACCATTATTCGGTATTTGTCTGGGTCACCAGCTGCTGGCAATTGCTTTGGGCGCAAAGACATTCAAACTAAAATCCGGACATCATGGCAGCAACTATCCTGTAAAGAATATTCGTACCGGCAGAGTTGAAATAACTGTCCAGAATCATGGTTTCAATGTAGAAATGCAGTCCCTGAAAAATATCCGGAATACTGATTTTGAAGTTACCCATATAAATCTCAATGATAACACTGTTGAAGGGATAAGCTATAAGGATCTGAATGCTTTTTCAGTACAGTATCATCCTGAAGCAAAACCTGGTCCGGATGATTCAAAATATCTATTTGATGATTTTATAAGGATGATAAATAATTTTAAATTAAAGTCATAAATAAGTAACAGATAACAGTCAGACAGTAAAGAAAATATGCCAAAAAGAAAAGACCTAAAAAAAATAATGATTATAGGTTCAGGGCCTATAATAATCGGGCAGGCAAGCGAATTTGATTATTCTGGGACACAGGCATGTAAAATTCTCAGGGAAGAAGGCTATAAGGTCGTTCTTGTAAACAGCAACCCTGCAACAATCATGACTGATCCTGAATTTTCAGATAAAACTTATATTGAACCGCTGATCCCGGAATTTGTTGAAAAAATAATAAAAATTGAAAGACCGGATGCGCTTCTTCCGACAATGGGAGGCCAGACCGGATTAAATATAGCCGTTAGTCTTGACAAAATGGGTGTGCTTGAAAAATACGGAGTAGAGCTTATCGGTGCAAGCGTGGATGTTATAAATAAAGCAGAAGACAGAGAACTTTTTAAAGAAGTAATGAAAAAAATTGATTTATATGTGCCTCCCAGCGGCTATATAAGCAATTTGTCTGATGCATTGAAAATAGCAGACAGGCTGAAATATCCTCTTGTCGTAAGGCCGAGCTTTACTCTTGGCGGTCTTGGCGGAGGTGTTGCATTTAACAAGGAAGAATTTATAGATACTGTTACCCGCGGTCTTGACCTTTCCCCTGTAAGTCAGGTTCTTATAGAGAAATCTGTTGCGGGCTGGAAGGAATTTGAACTTGAGGTTGTGAAAGATAAAAACGATAATGTCGTAATCGTATGCTCAATTGAGAATTTTGACCCTATGGGAGTCCATACGGGAGACAGCATAACTGTTGCGCCGGCGCAGACTCTGACAAATTATGAATATCAGATAATAAGAAATGCAGGCCTGAAAATAATAAGGGAAATCGGAGTTGAAACCGGTGGTTCAAATATTCAGTTTGCCATCAATCCCGAAAACGGAAAACTGGCGGTAATTGAAATGAATCCAAGAGTTTCAAGAAGCAGCGCACTGGCATCAAAAGCTACGGGATTTCCAATTGCAAAAATATCTACAAAACTTGCAATCGGGTATACTCTTGACGAAATACCTAATGATATAACCAAAAAAACCCCGGCGTGCTGCGAACCTTCAATTGATTATGTTGTTGTCAAGTTTCCGAGATGGTCTTTTGAGAAATTCCCGAATACAGATGTCTCTCTTACAACAAGAATGAAATCCGTGGGTGAATCCATGGCAATAGGGAGAACATTTAAGGAAGCTTTGCAGAAATCGATAAGATCTCTTGAAATAGACAGATACGGACTGGGTTGTGACGGGAGAGATAATATAATAGAAGAAAATACAAGCCAGATGCTTGCAACTCCCAACCAGGACAGACTCTTTTACATAAAACATTCTCTTGAAAAAGGCGAAACAATTGAAAATATTTTTAATTATACAAAAATAGATCCATGGTTTCTTGAAAACATCAGACAGCTTGTTGACTTTGAAAAAAAATTTAAAGATAAAAAAATAGAAAATACTTCAGAGGCCGAAATCAGGGAAGCAAAGAAGCTCGGCTATTCAGACATGCAGCTTGCCTACCTGTTGAAATGCAGTGAAAATGATATAAGAGATTTTAGGAAGAAAAACAAAATTAAAGCTGTATTTAAAACGGTCGATACCTGTGCAGCTGAATTTGAAGCATATACTCCGTATTATTATTCCACATATGAAAATGAAAACGAGAATGCCGGTTCTTCAAAAAAGAAAGTAGTCATTCTTGGCAGTGGTCCAAACAGGATTGGGCAGGGAATTGAATTTGATTACTGTTGCGTTCATGCATCTTTTGCTTTAAGGGATGAGGGGTTTGAAACAATAATGATTAACTGCAATCCTGAAACTGTAAGTACAGATTATGATACCTCAGACAGGCTTTATTTTGAACCTCTTACTTTTGAAGATGTAATGAATGTGATTGAAGATGAAAAACCTTTTGGTGTAATAGTACAGTTCGGCGGACAGACGCCTCTGAAACTGGCAATGAGGTTGCAGGAGGCAGGTGTGAACATACTCGGAACATCGCCTGACAATATAGATATTGCGGAAGACAGGAAGAGATTCGGAAATATTTTAAATTCTCTCAAAATACCTCAACCTGAAAACGGAACAGCTCTTACCATAGATGAAGCAAAACTGACTGCAGATAAAATAGGCTATCCTCTTCTTGTAAGGCCTTCATACGTGCTTGGAGGCAGGGCAATGGTAATTGTGTATAATGAAGAGAATCTTGTGAATTATGTTGAAAATGCATTTAAGGTTTCCCCCGGTTTCCCTGTGCTTATAGATAAATTTCTTGAGCAGGCGACAGAAGTAGATGTGGACGCAATATTTGATGGTGAAGAAATCTATATTGGTGGAATAATGGAACATATTGAAGAAGCAGGCATACATTCAGGAGACAGCGCCTGTGTCATGCCTCCCTTTGTTTTAAGTGGAAGCATAATTGATATTATAAAAAAATATACTTTTGATATAGCAAAAGCTTTAAATGTTATAGGGCTTATAAATATTCAATATGCTGTAAAGAATTCAGTTGTTTATGTACTTGAGGCTAATCCGAGGGCATCAAGAACGGTGCCTTTTGTCAGCAAATCAATAAAAGTGCCTCTTGCAAAAATAGCCGCATTAGTGATGAGCGGTAAAAAACTGAAGGATATTGATTTTAAAAGAGTGGATTCAAACAAGCTTAACTATTTCAGCATCAAGGAAGCAGTGCTTCCTTTCAGCCGTTTTCCCGGAACTGATATAATACTGGGTCCGGAAATGAAATCAACAGGGGAGGTAATGGGCATAGACAGGAATTTTGGTGTGGCATTTGCGAAATCACAGCTTGCAGTAAACCAGAAATTTCCTCAGTCAGGAACTATTTTTTTCAGTGTCAGAGACAAGGATAAAAACGACATCGCTTCTCTTGCAAAAAAAATTGCAAATCTCGGCTTCAATGTAATTACAACAAAGGGCACAGGAGAATTTCTTGAGAAATTGGGCATTAAGTGCGATAAAGTGCTGAAAATCAGGGAAGGAAGGCCTAATGTTCTGGATCTTTTAAAGAATGGTGAAATAGATCTTATAATAAATACGCCCGAGGGAGGTGAAGCAAGAAGCGACGGTTATTATTTAAGGACTGCTGCTTCATTGCTTAATATTCCGTGCATTACAACAATTTCAGGAGCCAGTGCAGCAATACAGGGAATATATGAATTGAAAATAAATTCAAACATAAATGTAAAAGCAATACAGGATTATTAATGAAAACATTAAAAGGCGAGATAATTTCAAATGAAAAAGTAGGCAGGGATTTGTATAAAATGACTGTTTTTTCACCTTATATGGCAAAGAACTGCCTTCCTGGACAATTTGTAAATATAAGATGTTCCAAAAGCGGAGTTTACGACCCGCTGCTCAGAAGGCCTTTCAGCATATATGATCTGGAGGAAGATTTTAAGGTTTTTTCAATTCTTTATTTGCTGAAAGGCAAAGGAACGCATTATTTAAAATCTCTTGAACCCGGTGATGTAATTGATTTCATAGGTCCGCTTGGCAATGGAATCAGGACGGATGAAAACAGTAATAAAAAATATCTTCTTATAGGCGGCGGCATAGGTGTAGCACCTCTTTATTATCTTGCAAAATATCTGAATCTTAAAAAGAATAATGTTTTTCTGGCAACAGGATTTAAGGACAACAGGTTTCTTTTTTTTGAAAAAACAGTCCAGACTTTAAAAATAAGTTATCATTTCTGTTCCGAGGATGGAACACATGGGGCAAGAGGTATCATAACTGATTTCATAAGTGAAAATATAAACGACTACAGAGATTATACAATATATTGTTGTGGACCTTCAGCAATGTTTAAAACCCTGAAAGAAATATTTGCAGGAAACAATATTGAAGATAAAGCCTACGCTCTGTTTGAAGAAATAATGGCCTGCGGCATAGGAGTGTGCAAGGGGTGTGTAGTGAAAACATTGGATAAAAACAATAATTATGTCTATAAGACTGTATGTAAAGACGGGCCTCTTTTTAATTTGGGGGAGGTAGTTTTTGAGTAATTTTAACGATCAGAGACTTGCAGTAAGAATAGGGGATATATTTTTAAAAAATCCGGTAATCATGTGTTCAGGCACTTTTGCCAGCGGCATAGAATACAATGAGATCTATGAAACACAGATTCTCGGAGCTGTCACAACCAAAAGCTTTTCGCTAAAACCCATGGAAGGCAACAGACCGCCAAGGCTATGCGAAACTCCGTCAGGACTTTTAAATTCAATAGGCCTGCAGAATGAAGGGATTGATTATTTTATAAATGAACAGCTTCCAATTATCAGGGAATTAAAAATCAGTACTATTTTAAGTATTCTGGGCACAAGCAGTTCAGAATTTGCTGAAATCGCTTCAAAAATAATAAAAATAGAGCATGAATTGATTGCAGTAGAACTGAATCTGTCCTGTCCCAATGTAAACAAAGGCGGCATAACTCTTGGTTCCATTCCTGATTCTGTTGAAGAGGTGACTGCGGTTGTCAGAAAAACTCTCAATATACCTGTTATAGTCAAACTAAGCCCCAATAATGATAATCTGTCAGAAATTGCAAAAAGGGCTAAAAACGGAGGCGCCACATGTGTTTCTCTTATAAATACACTGATAGGGATGGCGATTGATATTGATACTTTCAAACCCAAACTGGGAAATGTGATAGGAGGGCTTTCCGGACCTGCAATAAAACCGGTTGCGCTTGCAAAAATATTTTCTCTTTATAAAGCAAGCATTCTTCCCATAATAGGTATGGGCGGAATATTTAACTGGCAGGATGCAGTTGAATTCATGCTTGCAGGTGCAAGTGCGGTCGGGCTTGGCACTGTAAATTTTGTAGAATATGATGCCGCAGTAAATGTCCTGAACGGACTGATTGATTTTATTTCAAAAAGAAATTTAAAAAATATAAGTGATTTAACCGGTAAGGTGAAAGCAGGGCAGTGAGTTGGAAAATTATGATTCCGTAAGCGCGGAGAATATCAGGAAAAATTTAAAAACAAAAGACAGGCTTATACTCAGCATGGATGTACCTGCAAAAAATGAAGTACTTTCCATACTCAGAGAACTTGAAAATTCAATATCTACCATAAAAATAGGCCTGGAGCTTATATATAATGAAGGGACGGAAATAATAAAAACGGTCACCGGCTGCGGCTATAAAGTGCTGCTTGACGCCAAGCTAATGGATATACCGAATACGATAGCAGGAGCTTTGAGGGGGATTTCAAAACTCGGAGTAAATATGATTACAATACATGCTTTTGGAGGTTCAGGCATGCTCCTCAGGGCAAAGGAAGAACTTGTCAGCAATTCAGATAAAAATAATCAGGTGCCGCCCCTGCTTTTCGGTGTGACTGTTCTGACAAGTCTTGATGATTCTGATTTGAATGCATTTGGATTTTCAACAAATTATGCAAATGTTGTGAAAAATCTTGCCGGTACTGCAATAAAAAGTAAAATTGACGGTATAATATGTTCGCCCAATGAAGTTTCAATGCTAAGAGAATCTTTCGGGAACAATTTTCTTATAGCCACACCCGGCATAAGACTTCCGGAAGATGATGCAGGTGATCAGAAAAGATTCAATACTCCTGAGAAAGCAATAGAGAACGGAGCCGATTTTATAATAGTAGGCAGACCAATAATAAAAAGCGCTGATAAAATAGGAACAGTAAAAAATTATCTGGACAGAATGGAGGGAAACTAGGAAATGATCAAAATAGTACAGCAAAATACGAAATCAGATCTCCTGACCATATTAAAAGAAACAGGGGCTATTATGGAAGGTCATTTTAAGCTGACCTCTGGTTTTCACAGCCGGCACTATCTTCAATGCGCAAAGCTTCTGCAGTATCCTGAAAAAACTTATAAAGTGGCTCAGGAAATACCCGGAATAATTGGAAAAAGTATTTCTGAGAGCGCCAACACAATAATATCGCCTGCAATAGGAGGCATATTATTTGGTTTTATGGCTGCTTATGTTATGGGTAAAAAGATGATTTTTGCAGAAAGAAAAACTGACAGGATGGAACTGAGAAGAGGATTTGAGATAAGCGAGGGAGAAAATATCATAATTGCTGAAGATGTTATTACCACCGGCGGCTCTGTAAAAGAAATAATTAATATATGCAATGAAAAAAAAGCAAATATAAAAGCAGTTGTGTCAATTGTGAACAGATCGGAAAATGCAAGTTTCGGGGAAATACCTTATTATTATCTGATTAAATTCGATATAGAAAAATATGATCCTTCGGATTGTCCTTTATGCAGAAATAATATAGAGTTGAATTATCCAGGCAGTAAAAAATAATTAGGGTTTCAAAAAAAATATTTAAGAAAAAAATATTTAAGAGGATATATGTCAGTACCTTTCCTGTCTGATGAAGAAAAAAGATCTGCACTGAAAAGTGCCAGGGAAATCAGAAAAAAAAGATCCGAGATAAAAAAATTATTAAAGTCTTGCAAGGTCAAGCTACTGGAATTGCTTGAAGAAAAAAGCATGTATTTTATGGTGGCAAAAGACATGAGAGTATCAGATCTGATAAGGTCGCTTCCCGGTTTTGGCGATATAAGAGTGAGCAGGATTTTAAATGAACTAAAAATAAGTCCAAGGAAAAAACTCGGCGGTCTTGGCCACAGGCAGAAATCCAGACTTCTCGATTATTTTCAGGAAATAAATTCCGGAACCTGAGATATGGTTGTTTTATAATACCGTTATTTAATACTACATTATTTTTTTTAAATACAATGAAAAAAACAAAAAAAGGAAAGCTATTTGTTGTCTCCGGGCCTTCAGGAGTCGGAAAGAGTTCGCTTGTAAAAGATGCACTTGCAGAACTCAAGAATTTTGATAAATCCATATCTGTTACAACGAGAGCCATAAGAGAAGGTGAAATTGAAGGCAGGCATTACTGCTTTATAAGCGAGGCAGATTTTAAAGATCTTATAAACAAAGATGAACTGATCGAATGGGCAGACTACTGCGGCAATTATTACGGCACTCTCAAAAAAACTGTTATGGACAGTATTGAAAAAGGAAAGAATCTGATCCTTGTAATTGATGTGAACGGAGCCATGCAGGTTAAAAAGACAATAAAGGATGCATACCTGATTTTTATAACAACGTCTGACTTTTTCCAGCTTGAGAAAAGACTGAAGAGAAGACAGACTGAAAATATAAAAAGCATTGAGGAAAGACTTAAAAAAGCAAAAGAAGAATTAATGTATGAGAAACATTATGATTGCATAATAGTCAATAATAACTATAATGAAGCTTTAAAAAATTTGAAATACGTCTTAATTTCAAAAGCAGAGGGAGAGTTTGATGAGCATACCGAATGTTGATACATTACTGGAATCAGTTGATAGCAAATATACGCTTTGTATAATTATAGCTAAAAGATCAAGAGAGCTTGCTGATTATTTTCATGCAAAAAGAAATATGGAAAGAACAAATATAATCAGCCCCCTTCTTGAAACTGAAGTAACTGATCCGCTTGAAATAGCATTTAATGAAGTAAAAGAGAAAAAAATCAGCTACATAAGAGTAAAAGATGGAATCAAATAAAAAAGCTTTTGAGCCTTTTTCGGGCAAGAAGATCCTTCTCGGAATTACCGGAGGAATAGCAGCTTATAAAGCAGCCGGCATTTGCTCCATGCTTAAAAAAAAAGGTTCAGATGTTTTCTGTGTAATGACGCCCAGTGCGGAAAAATTCATTAATCCTGTTACCTTAAGCGCTCTGAGCGGGCATAAGACAGTTATTGACATGTTTGACAATCATGAGAAAGTATATCATATAAGTCTTTCGCAAAGCTGTGATATCATACTTATTGCGCCTGCAAGCGCCAATACCATCTCCAGGATAGCAAGTGGAATATGTGATAATTTTTTAACTACATCCGTTGTGTCTTCAGACTGCCCTGTACTTATTGCACCTGCAATGAATGAAAACATGTGGCTGAATCCTGTAATTCAGGACAATGTTGAAAAACTTAGACAATACGGAAGATATTTTTTTACAGGTCCCGGAAAAGGAAAGCTTGCCTGCGGCACTGAAGGTACGGGAAGAATGCAGGATGAGGATATAATAATTAAAGATATGGAAAATCTGATTTTTTTAAACAATGATTTGAAAGGCAGAAAGGTACTGGTAACAGCGGGGGGAACCAGGGAAAATGTGGATTCAGTCAGATATATATCAAATTATTCAAGCGGCAAGATGGGATATGAAATAGCAATGGAAGCAGTTTTCAGGGGTGCGCGGGAAGTTGTTCTGATTACTGCTGCCAGGAATTCTCCCGGAATATTCAAAGGCAGAACCATAATGGTGGATAATACATCGGAAATGAAAGAAATGGTTCTGAAGAATTTTGATGATTCAGATATCATAATAATGACAGCTGCAGTTTCTGATGTAATTCCACAAAAAAGATTTGAACACAAGCTGAAAAAGAAGGATGAACTTTTTGAAAATCTCAGATTTATAGAAAATGAGAATATACTTGAAATTATTTCAGAAAGGAAAAAAAAGAATCAGACAATAGTTGGATTTGCTGCTGAAAGTTCGCAGGATATTGCAAATGCCATGGAAAAAATAAATAAAAAAAATATAGATTTTATTATTCTTAACGATATATCCAGAGATGATATAGGTTTTGAAAGCGATTATAATGAAATTGTTATTATAGACAGGGATGGCATAATTAAAAAAGTGCCAAAGGCGAAAAAAAGATTAATTGCCAGGGAAATAATCAATCATATTTTAGAATAACCGGTTTTTTAAAATATAAATATGAATATAAATATGAATATA
>DUQM01000008.1 GCA_012837825.1 Actinomycetota bacterium
AAATTCTTTAAAGACTGCTTATTTGTTCCGGGGTCTTGCGGCATTTTGTAAAAAGAAATTTCTGGCAAAATATCACAAGATTAAAATATTGTTTTCTAACTGATCATATAAATAAAATTTAAATTAAATAAAAGCATGGCAGATGAGACAGGAAACGTAAGTTTTGTGTCCCGAAAATTAAAATTTTTCTTTTTATTATAATTTATGCCTGATTATACTTTTATTTTTTTATTTTTTTAGATTGTAAATCATGTTATAATTCAACGATTAAGAAACAGGGTCTTTCTGTTTCTGATGCTTTGATTATTTAAAACGATAATTAAACAAATTTAATAAATATTTACTATCGGGAGGAAAAATTGAAAAAAACTGCGATTATTATGCTTGTTATTGTAGCAGTTCTTGCAATGGCAGGATG
This sequence comes from Actinomycetota bacterium, assembly GCA_012837825.1. Lineage (NCBI taxonomy): Bacteria > Bacillati > Actinomycetota > Actinomycetota bacterium. The sequence continues at coordinate 419 of DUQM01000008.1, forward strand.
TACTACCAAAGTTGTTGAAAAAAAGAGTGTTGGCATAATACAATACGTTGAACATGTAGCGCTTGATTCAGCCAGAGAGGGATTTATAAAAGCGCTTAGCGACAACGGTTTTACTGATGGCGACAATATAACGATTGATGTGCAGAATGCGCAGGCAGACCAGAGCAATCTTTCCACTATCAGCGACCGTTTTGTAAGCAATAAGGTAGATCTTGTTCTTGCAATTGCAACACCTGCAGCACAGTCAATTGCCGGAAAAACAACTGAAATACCTATTGTGGGAACAGCGATTACTGATTTTGTTGCTGCAAAACTTGTCAGCTCAAACGAAGCTCCCGGAGGCAATGTAACCGGTACGACAGACATGAATCCTATCAAAGAGCAGATAGATCTTCTTGTAAAGCTGGTTCCGGATGCAAAAACGGTTGGCGTGATGTATACATCAAGTGAAGATAACTCTGTTATACAGGCAAAAATTGCAAAAGAAGCTATAGAAGCTCTTGGACTCACATATGTTGAGGTTACCATAACAAATTCAAATGATGTTCAGCAGGCAACGCAGTCCTTAGTTGAAAAATGTGATGCAATGTATCTGCCTACTGACAATGTTCTGGCATCTTCAACACCTGTTATTTATGGAGTGACTGTAGAATCAAAGACTCCTGTTATTTGCGGAGAAGCAGGCATGGTGGAAAACGGCTGTCTTGCAACACTTGGAATCAACTACTATGATCTGGGCTATCAGGCAGGACTTATGGGTGTAAAGATTTTAAAAGGTGAAGCAAAACCTGCAGAAATGCCTATTGAATCTGCTACAGATTTTGATTTTGCAATAAGCGGTGCCGTTGCAGATGAAATAGGTCTGGAAATCCCTGCAGATCTTGCCGAGTATTTGATTGATAAATAGACTATTGAACAATAAAAAAAATTATTTATAATACTTAAGAGTATAAAGGGGCTTTAATTGTTTAGCCCCTTTATTTATAATTTTGATTTTTATTTAAAAAAGTAAGGTAGCCGGGTTTCCATGTTACAGATATTTATGGGGGCAATTTCACTTGGTCTTCTCTGGGCTATTGCCACCATAGGAGTTTATATAACTTACAGAATCCTTGAGATTGCAGACCTGACTGTTGAAGGAAGCATTGTAATGGGGGCAGCAATTACTGCGTCAGCAATTGTAAGAGGAATCAACCCTTATCTTTCAATAGGAATGGCATTTGCGGGGGGACTTCTTGCCGGACTGGTAACCGGTCTTCTTCATACGAAACTAAAAATTCCTTCTCTTCTCTCGGGAATTCTTACAATGATTGCGCTTTATTCCATTAATCTCAGGATAATGGGGAAAGCGAACATCTCTCTTTTGAGGATGCATACTGTATATAGTGCATTTGAAAATCTCGGATTAAATCATAACGGAGCGGTGGCAATATTGGGTATTATTTTTGTCGGATGCATAATCGGAACACTTTACTGGTTTTTTGGAACTGAGATAGGTTGTGCAATAAGAGCAACCGGAGATAATCCCCAGATGGTAAGAGCCCAGGGCATAAATACCAATACGACAATAATTTTAGGACTTATGATAAGCAACGGACTGGTAGCGGTTGCAGGAGCGCTGATTGCCCAGAGCCAGAGTTTTGCAGATGTTCAGATGGGAATAGGCTCTATTGTAATAGGCCTGGCCTCGGTAATCATTGGGGAAGTTCTTTTTGGAAAAAGAAATTTTTTCAGCAGACTCGTTTCTCTTGTTCTTGGTGCCATAACTTATCGTATTATTATTGCTCTTGTATTAAAACTTGGCATGCCTGCAAATGATTTAAAACTTTTTACTGCAATAACTGTAGCCATTGCTCTTGCTCTCCCTGTTTTTCGTTCATATCTGAAGCCGATTAAAAAATCAGTGAAGAAGGCGAAGTAAATGCTTGTTGTAAAAAAGATTACAAAGATTTTTAATCCACGGACTATCAATGAAAAGGTTGCGCTTCATAATGTGAGTTTTACTCTTAGAGAAGGTGATTTTGTAACCCTTATAGGCGGCAATGGTTCAGGGAAATCAACATTGCTGAATTGTGTGGCCGGAGTTTATCCGGTTGATAATGGTGATATTTTTATAGATGAAATAAATGTCACAAATCTTTGTGAGCATAAAAGAGCCACTCTTCTGGGACGTGTATTTCAGAACCCCATAATGGGGACTGCCGCAAATATGGGGATTGAGGAAAATCTTGCGCTTGCATACAGGCGTGGCCAGAGAAGAGGGCTTTCCTGGGGAATTACAAATAAAGAGCGGGAGCATTACAGGGAAATATTAAGCACTCTTGAGCTGGGGCTTGAAGACCGTCTTGGTGCAAAAGTAGGTCTTCTTTCAGGAGGTCAGAGGCAGGCGCTTACCCTGATAATGGCAACTTTAAAAAGGCCGAAACTTCTGCTTCTTGATGAACATACTGCAGCGCTTGATCCCAAAACCGCACAAAAAGTGCTGAATATAAGCGATAGGATAATCCAGAATGAGAATCTGACGACTCTTATGGTTACTCATAATATGAAAGATGCAATAAAGCATGGGAACAGACTGATGATGATGTATGAAGGCCGGATAATCCTTGATATAAAAGGTGAGGAAAAGAAAAAACTTACGGTGGAAGATCTTCTTGTAAGGTTTGGCAATGTAAGCGGTGAAGAATTTGCAAGCGACCGTGCTCTTCTTGGGTAAGAGAAAAAAAAGGGGGGGTGCATAATTTGAACCCGTTGTTATAGCGCCAGGATTTCTTGAATTGAGTTTATTATTATGTCTGTTTTTAATTTTTTAGCTTTATTGAAAGCTTGGATATCCAAATAGGATGATTGAAAGATTTTTGAATTTTTTAAATAAATTTATGTATAAATAAATCTGCAATATAGTGCCAAATTATATATCCCTCCGAGGGAGAATATGAAGATTAAATTTTTAGGTGCGGTGACTTCAGTAACCGGATCATGCCATTTGGTGACAACCGGTGCAAACAAGTTTCTTCTTGACTGCGGACAGTTTCAGGGAAGCGATGAAACGGATGATCTTAACAGGGAGGAGTTTGACTTCAACCCCGGGGAAATAGATTTCGTTCTTCTGAGCCATACACACATAGATCACAGCGGAAGGATTCCATTGCTTGTCAAACGGGGATTTAAAGGGCCTGTTTACTGTACTGATGCAACTGCCGATCTTCTGGATGTAATGCTGAAGGACAGTGCCTATATTCATGAAAAAGAAGCTGAATGGAAAAACAGGAAAAATAGGCGTGCCGGAAAGCCGTACAGGGAACCTCTTTATACACTTGATGATGCTGTAACCGCATTAAAGCAGATAAAACCGGTTCTTTATAATCAGCTGCTTGAAATTAATGAGGACATAAAGGTAGTATTTAATGATGCCGGCCACATACTCGGCTCATCTATTATTGAAATTTTTATAAAAGAAGATGAGGAGATATCCAAGATTGTATTTTCAGGAGACATAGGTATGAAAAACAAGCCTATTCTGAAAGACCCGACTATGATAAAAAAGGCGGATTTCCTTATCATGGAAGCCACTTACGGCAACAGGATACATGAAAAAAATTCTGCCGGCATTAAAAGACTCATAGACATAGTGCTTAAAACCATCAGACGGGGCGGAACTGTAGTTATTCCTTCTTTTGCCGTAGGGAGGACACAGGAACTCATCTTTGAATTTAACCGTTTTTACGAGGATCATCCTGATTATAAAAAAGAATTAAGTGGAATTATGGTTTATGTAGACAGCCCTATGGCAACCACAGCAACAAAGGTATTCAGAAATAATGCCCATATTTTCGACGAAGAAACAAAAGACTATATTTTACAGAGAAATGATCCTCTTGATTTTAAAAATCTCAGGTTTACAAGGACAGTTGAAGAATCAAAGGAATTAAATCTAAATACCGAGCCTAAAATAATTATTTCAACCAGTGGAATGTGTGAAGCAGGAAGAATCAAACATCACCTTAAACATAATCTCTGGAATCCAAAGTCAAGCATTGTATTTGTAGGCTATCAGGCGGAGGGAACTCTCGGACGTTCAATATTAAACGGCGACAAATACGTATCAATATTTGGTGAAAGGATAAAGGTTCAGGCAGAAATATACGATCTTGAAGGATTTTCCGGCCATGCAGACAGGGAAGGGCTTCTTGACTGGCTTTCCGGATTTCAGGAAAAACCAAAAGAAATATTTATTGTACACGGAGAAAAAAAATCAAAAGAAGAGCTTGCAGATTACATTAAGGAAAGATTTGGGTATGACTGTAAAATTATAACGGGAGTTTCCGAGTTTTTGCTTTCCGGGGAAGGTCTGATAAGTGAAGAAGAATTAAGAAAAGCTATTGCTTCTCCGGAAGTAATTCAAAAAATTAAAAATAAAATATCTTCATTAAAAGATGACCTGGAAACGATTTTGACGAAAATCCATTTATCTTCGGAAAAAAATCTGACAGCTGAGCAGGTAACTGAAATAAATAATATAGTAATGGAAATTGAAAAAGATACAATGAGTCTTGCTTCGGCAGTGATTAAGGAAAATAAAATAATTGCCGGTGATCTGAATTAAAAGTTTTTATAATTCGGCCGGGTCTGATATTTTTTAATAATAAATAAATTTATTTTAATGAAAGGAGCGAGATTTTTATGGAAAAGTTCTGTGTTTCAACTGATTCAGGATGCGATCTGCCTGCCTGGTTTTGTAAAGAAAGAAACATATCCGCATATCATATGAAATATATTATTGATGAAGCGGAGGTGAGTGATTCCATGAATCCTGACGAATGCCGTGAATTCTATAAAAAAATGCGCAATGGTTCAGTTCCTAAAACAAGCCAGATGACTCCTTATGAATTTGTAACTTACTGGACGGATTTGTGGGAAAAATATAAGCTTCCTATAGTCCATATTGCCCTTGGCAGCGGCATTTCCGGCACTTATTCCAATTCCCTGATGGCAAAAAATCTTTTTCTTGAGAAAAATAAAGAAGCAAGTGTTTTTATAGTTGACTCCACGCTTGCATCAATCGGATACGGGATCCTTGCTGTTGAAGCGGCAAGGCTTCGCGATGAGGGAAAATCTCCGGAAGAATGTGTGGAGTGGCTGGATAATAATAAAATTTTTATAAACACTTATTATTCGACTGATGATTTGAAATATCTTTACCGTAGCGGCCGAGTCAGCAGAACAGGAGCAATACTTGGAACTGCATTAAATATTAACCCAATACTTAATCTCGATAAAGACGGACATCTGATAGTGCGTGAGAAGGTCAGGGGCCGCAAAAAAGCATTTAATCGAATCTTTGAAATAATAGAAGAACTTGTAATAGAGCCCCATAATCAGACAGTTTATATCTGTCATTCTGATTGTCTTGATGAAGCCGGGGCATTATCAAAAGAACTGATTAAGAAAATAGGTTTTAAAGATTCATTTATAAGTTATATCGGTCCTACAATAGGGTCTCATTCCGGACCGGGGCTTATTGCAGCTTTCTTTTACGGTAAAGCAAGAACTGTTTAAAAAACCGGTCAAACAGTTCTTAGCATAAGCAGAAATCCATAGTTTTTTAAATGTCTATGAAAAATAGTCTTAAAAATATTTCTATAATCTGTATAGATATATAAGATTTATAACTTGTTTTTGAGTTTTTCCAGCAGGCTGAGTATGGTCAATAATTTTCAATCTGTTTAAATAAAGTGTATTATTAAAAATAAAGTTACAGAATAAATTACAGGATATAGATTTTCCTAAAATATTCAATGTCAGAAAAAATTTATCATTTAATCAGACTGCAGATATTGAAGATTGTATTTAAAGGTTGTGAAGGTGAGCAAGCTGGAAGAAAACATTATTTTTGATTTTGACGGAACTCTGGTTGATTCAAGCGTAGCCGTAAATAAACTTTATGATTATTTTGCAAAAAAATACAACATATCCTCTATAAGCAGTCCTGAAACTCTTGCGACAATAAAATCACTGCCGCTTATGGAAAAAATGAAAAAATTAGGAGTACCCATGCGGAAACTTATTGCAATGTCCATGGAAGCCAAGAGTATGTATGCTTCGTTTATTTCTGAGATTAAACTTAAGGAAGGAATGATCGATATTTTAAAAGGTCTTAGCGAAAGAAAAGCTGATATGTTTATTCTTTCTTCAAATACAGCTAAGAATATAAATAAGTTCTTAAATCTTAATAATATTTCATTTTTTAAAGCAGTCTGCTCTTCCAGAAATATTCTTAAAAAAGATGTCGAAATTTTAAAACTGCTTAAAAAATACAGAATTGAAAAAGAAAATGCAATATATGTGGGGGATGAAGTGCAGGATATTTTTGCCTGCCGGAGAATCGGGTTAAAAATAATATCGGTTTCATGGGGTCACGATTCTTTAGAAGTTCTGAAGGAATATAATGCTGATCATCTGTGCACCTCTATCGAAGACCTGTATAAATGTCTGATCGGCGATAAGAAGCAGGCTTTAGTTTAAACTATTTTAAGATAATTAGTATTGAAAAATTTTAATAATAAATTTATTCTTACAGAGATAAATCTGTTATCCTGTATTGTTGGAAGAATTTTTTTGTGGGGATGTAGTTCAGTGGGAGAACGCTTGTCTGGCAGACAAGAAGTCGGCGGTTCAACTCCGCTCATCTCCACCATACCGCTAGAACTTATTTTACCATAAAGCAAAACAAATAAAGTATGGGCCCCTGGCGGTGTTATATAGCCGCACCAACATATTCAGTGCTTTATTCTCTTTCTTCTGAATATAAAATTGAAAACGTAAACTACATAACCGGTCTTAAGCACTATTGATTTACTGTTCTTTATTGCTATATTTTTACCTATTGCCTTTCCTCCTACAGTAACAGAAGAGATGAACCCGGCAATCACTGCGCCCATCAGGGCTTTCTCAAGGTTAGGATTGTAGGCAAGTATTCTGAAAACTATTGTAGCCCCGATTGCCCCGCTGATGATCCCGCAGATATCACCGATAACGTCATTACAGAAACTTGATACTTTTTCAGCATTCTTTAAAAGTCCGACAGCTTCTCTTGCGCCTCTTATCTTGCCTGCGGCCATGCTGTTCATGGGCACCTCGGGACATGCGGTAATGGCCACTCCGATAATATCAAACAATACGCCAATAAATATAATTACAATAAGTATGATTAATACTGCTATTGTATTGGCTTTGATTATTAAAGTTTCTGAAACAAAACTTAAAGTAACGGCTAAAAGAAGAGTCCATAAAGTAATGGCTATGATCCAGTGCCTTAATTTGCCCCTGGATTTTTTTAACTTTGTCAAGTAAAGTTCCTCCAAAAAAAAGAGATGGCAATGCGATAAGTAAACTTTGCAGTTTAAGGTCCAGTAGGATTTCCCAAACTTGTACTGAGTGTTACCACAACAGCGGTTTCCCTTTAAACAGTTTCTATAGCGTTGCCGCTTATAGGACTGGATTGCCACTAAAACCACACTATAATCCCCACCGCATCTCATTAAGAACAGCCTAGGAGCTTTCCTCGACAGTTTTACAGCCACTAGCCTCTTTTGCAATTACAAGTTTCAGGTCTTACACATTACAAAGTTGCCGAGCTCTGGCATTCTTGTAACTCTATAAAGAGACCTTCCCCCTGAATCACGCAAGGCAGGCTACGCTGCAATGCCTTTCAGCATTTGCAGGTTAACTTCAGATGTCACTTTCGTATATATCTGAAGCTTCCGCGGAAAATGGGTCCACGCCCATATGCCATTATGGATCGCCCACTTTCCTTAACCCCCAGGATCAACCCCCGACTGGGCGTCAGCAGCCAATCCCAGGGACTTCACATGTACGCCCTCAACGGATTTTTAGCCCCGTCTTTATGACAGCAAGCACTGACTAGGATACTGCGCCATCTCTTAAATTATCAAATTAACTTTATCCATTTCCTGATTGTTACTACAAGTACATATTATATCATATATTTTTTTTATTATTTAAAACAAAATATGCATTATGAAAATTGCTTAAAGTTTTATTTATGTTTTTTTGAAGCATGATAGAGGTAATTAAATCAGAAGGCATTACTGTTAGTGAATCTTCGACAAAATTACTATAAACGAAATGCCAGTCAAATATATTCTTTATTAATAACTAATTGTCAAATTTATTGATAACGGTCAAATATATTCTTTATTAATAACTAATTGTCAAATTTATTGATAAAAGTGTGAAATTTATTCTGAAGCTTGTAAATTTAATATTTAATTTTTCAAAAATTTAGTATTTTTTAAAAATAAATAGTATATTACTTGATTACGATATATAAAATGTCAGCTTAAGCTTAAATATTAACCGGCTAAAAAATAAAGGATTGAAAAGACAAATGGATAATACAGATAAAATTAGAAGAGATGAAGAAACAGAAAATATTATACTGAATACAAAAGCAAAAATAGCTTATTTTTCCATGGAAATAGGCATTGAAGAGAATATACCGACTTATAGCGGCGGCCTTGGGATATTGGCCGGAGATACGCTTAAATCCTGCGCAGATCTCAGTATTCCTGTAGTGGGAGTCACTCTTCTTTCAGAAAAAGGTTATTTCCACCAAAAAATAGATGAACATGGCAACCAGATAGAACTTCCTGTCAGCTTTACTGTTGAAGATGTCCTGAAGTCCCTGCCCAAATTTGTAACAGTTTATATTGAGAACAGAGAGGTAAAAATACGCGCCTGGCTCTATCAGTATGAAGGGATAAATAATTATAAAGTACCTATTATTTTTCTTGATACGAATATTGAATCAAATTCACAGTGGGACAGGGAAATAACCAAATTCCTTTATGGCGGTGATGAGCGTTACAGACTGGCTCAGGAGATAGTGCTTGGGATTGGTGGAATAAGGATGCTGGACATGCTCGGATACAAGGAAATAGGTATTTTTCATATGAATGAGGGGCATGCAGCGCTTAGCACAATTGAATTATTTTCCCGGTTTAAAGATATTGAAAAAGTCAGGGAAAAATGTGTTTTTACCACCCATACTCCTGTGGCAGCGGGGCATGACCAGTTTGAAATTCCAATGGCAAAATCCATGATAGGGGATATTCTGCCTGATTCAATTCTTGATGAGATAACTTTATACGGCAAACTTAATATGACAAAGCTTGCTCTGTTTTTCAGCCACTACATAAACGGGGTTGCAAAAAAACATGGCGAGATTTCAAGAATGATGTTTCCGGGATACTCTATAGATTCCATAACAAACGGAGTGCATGCAGCAACCTGGACATGTTCTTCATTTAAAAAATTGTTTGACAAGTATATACCGGGATGGAGATCTGATACTTTTATGCTAAGATCGGCTTTCAGCATTAATCCTGATGAAATATGGAATGCCCACATGGAATCAAAGAAGACATTAATTGATTTTATTAATTATTCAGGTGCCTGCGATATGAATACCGAGGATTTTACCATAGGTTTTGCAAGAAGGCAGACAGCTTATAAAAGACCGGATCTTTTAATATCCAATCCGGACAAACTTATTGAAATATCAAAAAAAGTTGGCCCCATCCAGATAATCTATTCCGGCAAAGCTCATCCGAGAGATTATTCAGGAAAAGAAGCCATAAAAAAGATATGTGGATTAACAAAGGAATTAAACAAAGACATAAAAATGTATTTTGTCCCTAATTATGACATCTCAATTGCAAAGATGATGGTTTCAGGTGTAGACCTGTGGCTGAATACCCCCCAAAGACCCAATGAAGCATCAGGCACATCAGGGATGAAAGCTGCATGTAACGGAGTCCCGCAACTTGGCACACTTGACGGATGGTGGATTGAGGGATGTATAGAAAATATTACCGGATGGTCGATCGGGCCAATAAACATTGAGGACAATCAACCTTCTGATTATGAGGTTGACAGCAAAGACTTATACAATAAACTTGAAAACAAAATAATACCGAAATTTTATAACAACAGAGACAGCTGGGTAAAGATTATGCGCAGATGTATTGCCATAAACGGTTCTTTCTTCAACACCAACAGAATGGTTCAGCAATATGTGCTTAATGCCTATTTCAAATAAATAAAGGCCCTGTAAGAGAAAAATTTCATATAGCTTTCAAAGTTAAAAATTTGGAAGAAGCGTCAAAAGGACTGAAGGTATTGCTAGGTCCGTTTGTAGCTGAGGATTTGTGCAAAGCAGGGTTTTATGAAACAGAAGATGGTTTAATATGGGATTAATGGAATGCTTAAAGACGGGATAATGAATGGCTGAATTAAACCAGTGCTTGAGGGTGCAAGTCTTTTTGGCGAAAAGGCTTCCGCTACAGGCTCTTTATTTGATACTATTGTTATTGGAATCATAAATAATGATCTAATTTTAATGGGGCTTGATGTTTCTCAACAAATGTTTTTCAGAGGTATTATACTTTTAACAGCAATATCAATTAACATTCGTTCACATCTTAAAACAACTATATAAAGGTATTTTATTTTAGTAAAATTTATTTGAAAATTATCAAAAATTTCATTACTTTTTAATGAAATATAAAAAAAGAGGTTGATATGATAAAAGTCGCAATAATTGGAGCCGGGTATATAGGCGGAGTCAATGCCAATGCCTGTGATAAGACAGAAGATGCAAAAGTGGTTGCAGTAGTTGATAAGGATTTTCAAAAAGCAAAACTGTTAGCACAAAAAATAAATGCCGAACCATATAATTCCCTGGAAGAGATACTTATAAAAAAAGAGATTGATGTTGTAGGTATTTGTACCCCTACCTTTTTACATGCGGATATGGTTGAAAAATGTGCCAAGGCAAGCAAACATATTTTTTGTGAAAAACCAGTTGCATTAAGCATTGAAGAAGTGAACAGAATGATTCAGGCAATAAAAAAATATAAAGTTAAATCCATGGTTGGACATGTTTTAAGATTTTGGCCAGAATATGAAACAGCAAAAAGAATAATAAAAGATAATTTTTTAGGATGTCCTAAAAATATGTATTGTGAAAGATTGGGAGTGATACCGGAATGGGCAGAAGGTGAATGGAATAAAGATAAAAACCTTGGCGGAGGCGCTGCTTTAGATTTACAAATACATGATTTGGATTATATGATATCCGTTTTTGGCGATCCTTTGTCGGTTGCATCCCAGGGAATATATGATGAAAATCTTGGAGGATGGGCTCATATGTCGACAATTGTTAAATTTGCAGGCGGACAATATGGCTGTGTAAATGCAGGGTGGGCAGTTAAAGGAAAATTCCCTTTTACCATGTTGTTAAGGATAATATGCGAAAAGGGAACCATTGAATGGGTTTCCAGAGCAAGTGCAAATATATCAGAAACTCTGGATGGAAAAGTACAAAAAAATGAAGTTATTGTTTATAAAGACAATGGAGAAATAATCAAGGAAACCTCTGAAGAAATTGATCCGTTTTTTTCTCAATGGAAATATTTCATACATTGTATTAATAATGACAAAGAAGTTGAGAATTCTACTTTTGAAGACGGAAAAAGATCATTGGAATTAGCTTTAGCTTCCATGGATTCATCCGAGCAAAATAAAATAGTGTATATTAATAAAAATTAAATATCATTTAGCATTTAATAATATAAATAAAGATGGCAGCGATATTCAGGCAGATCAAATCGGGAGGAGATAGAAATTTTGCCTACCTTATAGTAGAAGCAGAAACGAAGGAAGCTGTTTTAATAGATCCTTCACCGGATGCGCGCGCAGTGTCAGAATCAATCAAAAGATATGATTTTGAACTAAAATATCTTATAAATACTCATTCCCATTATGATCATTCGTCAGGCAATGGATATTTTAAAACCGGCAAAGAAGGAAATCCGGTCAGGTTTGTAAACTGTGGCAGAGATACTGAGATTAAAAGTGAAAGTACTATAAGATTAGGCGATTTGGAAATAGTGCTTATTCCCACTCCCGGGCATACTCCTGATTCTATATGTATTAAAGCAGGAAGAAGACTTATAACCGGAGATACTCTTTTTGTCGGAAAGATAGGGGGTACTTATAGCGAAGATGATGCAAAAAAAGAATTTGACAGCCTGAAGAAGATAGTTATGCTTCCGCCGGAGACAGAAATATGGCCGGGACATGATTGTGGAACAAGACCAAGTTCAACTATTTATGATGAACTAAGGGAGAACCCGTTTATAAAAAGTCTAAATGATTTCAATCAGTTCTTATGGCTTAAAAACAACTGGGCATCATATAAAAAAGAGCATGGAATCAGATAATAAAATAAAAGATACAATATTATCCAAATCAAAATATATTTCCGGCATACAGTGTCTTAAGTATTTATGGTATCTTGTAAATGATCCTGATTCAATCCCGCCGTATGATGATGCTGCACTTTTCAGATTTCAGCAGGGTCACGAAGTCGGGGAAATTGCAAAAAAGCTTTACCCTGAAGGAGTAGAAATAGAGCACGGAAATGATATCGGGACAGAGCTAAAGATTGCTGAAATAATGACCGGTCTTTGTTCCCATGAAAAATTATCCGGGAGCAGCGGTTTATGCAAAACCGGAGAGAAGATTTCAGCAACAGAGAGGATTCCGCTTTTTGAACCTGCGTTTTCATATAAAAATTCCTTTGCCAGGGCAGATATACTCGTACCGGCAGAACCTGATCTTTGGGATATAATCGAAGTAAAAAGCTCGACTTCCCTGAAAGAAATCAATTTACACGATATCTCTTTTCAGAAATATTGTTACGAAGGTGCAGGTCTGAAGATAAACAGATGTTATTTGATGTATATAAATAAAGACTATATAAAAGAACAGGATACAGTAGATCCGCATAAATTTTTTATTATGGAAGATGTAACTGAAAAAGCGGACTTTTTACTTCCCGATGTGGAGAGCAATATAAGAATAATGCTTGACATGTTAAACAAAAAATCATGTCCTCAGATAAAGATAAGCACGAACTGCTATAATCCATATGACTGCCCTTTAAAAGAAGCATGCTGGGAATTTCTTCCGAAAAGAAATGTATTTGAACTTTACAGGGGAAAAGGTCTGGCTTTTTCGCTTTACAACAGAGGGATTATTGAAATATCGCAGATAAATGAAACGGATATACTAAGTCCAGCCCAGAAAATTCAGCAGATGGCTGCTGATCAGGAAAAAGTATTTGTAGACAGAGATAATATCGGAAGATTTTTAAGCCGCCTGAAATACCCTTTATATTTTCTTGATTTTGAAACTTTTGCGACCGCCATTCCGAGATATAATGGTTTAAGGCCTTATCAGAATATACCATTTCAGTACTCCTGCAACAGAATTCAGTCTATTGACGATAATTGTCGGCAAAACTTTAATTTTCTTGCAGAAAATGACGGGACAGATCCAAGAGAGCAGTTCATAGAAAGCCTCAGAGAAACTCTCGGATATGGTTGCGGCAGCCAGGAACTGTATGATGGCAGTATTTTAAAACAACCGGAAGGTTCAATACTTGTTTATTATGAAAGCTTTGAAAAGAATATACTCCGGGAGCTTGCAGGTTCATTTCCTGAACATGCGCCATGGATTGAACATGCCATTTCAAGAATTATTGATCTTTACGAGCCTTTTGGAAAGTTCTATTATTACAATCCTTTACAGAAAGGAAGTGCTTCCCTCAAGAATGTCCTTCCTGCGCTTACGGGGATCAGTTACAGCGGGATGGAAATAAGCAATGGTCAGGAAGCAAGCGTCAGATACCTTGATATAACTTTTTTAAAAGACTCAGAAGATAAAGCTGATAAAGAATATATTGATAAAATCAGAAAGGACCTGCTGGACTACTGCGGGCTCGATACAGAAGGAATGATTTTCATCTTAAGGGAATTATATAAACTGGTCAATGATTAAAATTATGTAAGCTGGTCAATGATTAAAGTTATATAAGCTGGTCGATGATTAACTTTCAATCAGGGAGTTTTGCCGGTAAACAGACTATCTGTTTGTGCAGGCTGATAATAAACCATATAAGATATTTATTTAGTGATTGCAGGTATATACGATTTTCTTTTACCAGGGCACTTTTTAGCTGTTTTTGTAAAAATATTTTTTTTAAAGTTACTTAATTTTATCAGCCATTGAATTGAGCAGCGAGTCTTTTATCAGTCTGTATATTTCGCTCAAAGCAACTCCTGCGCTTTTGTTAAGAACAATAAAGGCTTTGCTGTCAAAAAAAGTCCTGTCCTTATTTATGATAATAAATTTCTCCGACAACATCGGGAGGGTATTTACGGGGCCGACTTCAAGACTTGAGCCGATGACCAGCATCAGGTCAGAAGCCGCTGCTTCGTTTCTTGCATTGTAGAATTCTTCATTTAACTCGTCTCCGAACAAAATAACGCTTGTCCTTAGTATGCTTCCGCATGAGGGACATAAAGGAGGAATCTGATCGCGGAGCACCTTTCTATACAAAACCTTAAAGGAATATTTATTGTTGCAGAAGACACAATAAGCTTTTTTCATATTGCCATGGACTTCATAAATATTTTTACTGCCTGCAAGACTATGAAGATTGTCGATGTTCTGGGTAATCAAAGAACTGATGATTCCATCATTTTCCATCTGAGCCAAAATAAAATGAGCCTTATTGGGCTTGATTTTCTTTCCGTTTTTTAATATTGAAAGCAGGCTGATTCCAAGTTCATAGAATTTTTCAGGATTTTTATACATAAATTCCCTGGACAGCAGATTTGAGTCGAATCTGTTCCAAAGTCCTGTTTTTTTACTTCTGAAATCGGGAATGCCGCTTTCCGTTGAAACGCCTGCCCCGGTAAGAACTGTAACTTTTTTACTATTTAAAATTGCCCTGGCTATTAATTGTAATTTGTTATCAACCATTATTAATACTTATCAACCGCATTATTAATACTTATCAACCATTATGAATATTACTCTTTATTTCTTAATACCGGATTCTTGTTTGCTTTAAATTAATCCTGTAATTATGCCTGCCGGCAGAATGCAGCAATAATAAAGCAGGCATATCGCCAATCTATTAAATCTTACTATATGAATGAAGAGTAGTAAAATTAAAATAGTATTTTATTAACAAGCGGTGACTTCAAAAACGCAGTAAAATGAGAAAATGCCAATAGCAAAAGCAACAGAAATCAAGGCACCTTCTGAAAGCTTTGACGATGTAGTCGGAACAGGAATATTGGTAGCCAATAAAACATTAGATAGCCAATAAGACATTAGATAGCCAGCAAAACATTAAAAAATATCAGACCGGCATAAGTAAAGGATATGAAAGTAAGTGCTGATAAAAACGGCAGTATTTCTGAATACAGGGTTTTAATGAAGACAACACTTACTTTTGAAGACTTTTGATCCAGGCGATTTTTAATAATAAATACTTATTTTCCTTACATAAAGAAAGTAAATATGTTATAAAACAAAATAATCTTAATTTTGATAAAGATAAAGACCTTAAGGAGTATTGTTTTGTTTTCGAAAATAAAGGAATTTTTAAGAGAAATAGTCGTCACGATAGGACCCATAATTTTCATCGTGACGATTTTGCAGTTTACTCTTGTAAAAATGCCATGGACTATGTATCTGCGGTTTCTGCTTGGTGCGCTGATGTTAATTCTGGGACTTACTCTTTTGCTGAGAGGTCTAAAAATAGGACTGATCCCTGTTGGGGAAATGATAGGCTCAGCCATAACTTTAAAAGGCTCAGTAACCCTTATTTTGTTTCTCGGCTTTCTGATAGGATTTGCCATAACTATTGCTGAACCTAATATCATTGTGCTCTCAAATCATGTCAACACTGTGTCATCCGGACAGATAGACAAACTGCTGCTCGTATCATTTATCGGTATAGGAGTCGGACTATTTATACTCATTTCATTTTTAAGGGTTCTTCTTAAAATACCTATAATATACATATTGCTTGCGAGCTATCTGGTTATACTTGTCCTTTCATTTTTTACCAGCAAAAATTATCTTCCAATAGGGTTTGATGCAGGCGGGGTTGTAACCGGACCTCTTACAGTCCCTTTCGTAATGGCTCTGGGGATGGGATTTGTTTCTTCCCTTGGCGGAAGGTCAAAAACTTCTGAAGGATTTGGGTATATAGGCCTTGCTGCAGTCGGACCGATAATTTCGGTAATGATTCTGGGGGTGATATACAGATGAATGAATTTACTTTTTCAGGTTTTTTAAACCTTGTACTGGAAATACTTCTGGCAATTGCTCCTCTTTTTTTTATTTTTATTATTTTTCAGATTTTTGTTTTCAAATTATCTGCGAAAAGATTTCTGAGTATTTTAACCGGCTTTGTGATGGTTTTCTTCGGGCTGATTCTGTTTCTTCTGGGTGTTGAGATAGGCTTTGTGCCGGTGGGGAATTTTATCGGGAAAACGATAGGCGGCAGCACATATAACTGGCTTCTTATCCCGATAGGGTTTGCCCTTGGATTTGTTGTTACTTTCATGGAACCCGGTGTAAGGATACTGTGCACCGAAATTGAGAAATGTTCGAGCGGATTTATCAGGGAAAAGCATATTCTGCTTACTCTTTCCTTCGGGGTTGCGGTTGCGGTAGCTCTTGCAATGGCAAAAACGATATTTGCAATTTCACTTACATATATACTGTTACCCGGTTATTTGCTCGCTTTTATCTTTGCCTTTATGGCCGGTCCTACTTTCACATCTATTGCATTCGATTCCGGAGGAGTAGCAACGGGACCGATGTCAGTTACATTTATTTTATCGATTTCACTTGGAGCGGCAATAATAACGGAAGGCGCTGATCCGATTCTGCATGGATTCGGGCTTATATCAATTGTCGCACTTGCCCCGATTATAGCAGTTTTGGTTTTTGGAATTATTTTTAAAAGAAAAGGAGGAGATATTGATGGATGATGAAAAATCATGCAACCAATACACTATTTTTGAAAATAAACATGATCTTATTATTACTATTGTGAAAAAAGGTCTGTCTGAAAAGATAATGGAAGCCACAAGAAGTGCTGGTGCTGAAGGCGGAACGATAATTTTCGGCAGAGGAACAGGCATTCATGAAAAAGCAAGGCTTCTTGGTATTCCGATAGAACCTGAAAAAGAGATAATACTGACGGTAGTCAAAAAGAAAATAACAAAAAATGTTCTAGACAGCATTGTCAGCTCAGTCAATCTGGACAAACCGGGCACAGGAATTGCTTTTGTAATTGAATTAAGCAAGGTTCTTGGCATATCTCATCTTAACGGAATCGAATAAATAAAAAAATATTCAACAGTCTTCCAAATAAATTAGTTTGATAAAATATTAATCGGGGATATAAGGTTATCCCCGATTAATCAAAACAGAAGATAAAGGCATATAAAAACAGAAGATTAAAGACACATAAATTTATCTTTTAACTTTATCAATTCTGATAATATAGCTGCTTTATTAAAAGACTATTAAAATAGTATTAAAAAATTTTAATGTTTTTTTTAATTCCCTTTTTTTAATCCCTTTTTAATCTGCCTGACTATAATTAAATTAAATCTGAAAAACCAGATAATTCTACTGATTTTCTCCTGATTTAATTTTTTTCTATTACATTTTAAAAGTTTGTTATATAATACCAAGAAAATTATTTAGGTTAACAGGAGAATAATTAATGAAAAAGAAAGTTTTTTTTATTTTAGCGGTACTTTTTATAATTACGGGACTTTTGATGTCCGGATGCACCAAAAAAGTGTCAGTACAGGAAGATGGTGCGGCTGCAGCACAATCGTCTGAGCTTAAAACAATCAAGCCCGGTGTTCTTACCGTCGGGTCTGATTGCACATGGCCGCCTATGGAATACATAGAGGGTGATAAGATAGTTGGATTTGATTTTGATCTTACCCAGGCGATAGCAGACAAGCTCGGCCTTAAGCTGGATTACCAGAATGCAGCATGGGACGGACTTTTCCCCGCTGTTTCTGCACACAAGTATGATATGGTAATTTCTTCGATTACAATTACTGATGACAGAAAAAAGGAAATGGATTTTTCTGACCCGTATTATAAAACGGATCAGTCAGTGACTGTAAAAAAAGGTTCAGGAATTGATTCAATTGATAAATTTGAAGGTAAAACTGCGGCTGTTCAGATAGGAACAACAGGTGAACTTGTTGCAAAGGACATAAAAGATGTTACTGTTAAGACTTACGATGATATTCTTCTTGCTTTTGAAGATCTTAAAGCAGGCAGGGTAGACAGTGTTGTTTCTGACTCTTATGTAGGGTATGCATATGCAGCAAAAGACGATGCCCTGACAGTAGGTTTTGATATTGCAACTGATGAACAGCTTGGTATAGGATTTGCAAAAGATACGCCTGAACTTGTTAAGGCTGTCAATAAAGCTCTGAAAGAGATAATGGAAGACGGCACATACGATGAAATTTATGAAAAATGGTTTGGAGAAAAATAGTTTAAAAATATGGAGGGTTTAGCAGGTTTAGCCCAGAAGTACTTTTCGATAAGTATTATAAAGGAAGTTTTCCCTTTTTTATTAAAAGGTGCTCTTTATACGGTAATATTTTCAGCAGCGTCGGAGCTGGTAGGAATAATGGTCGGTCTTTTTACCGCTATAATCAGGGTTACCAAAGTAAAGGTACTTAGCCAGCTTGCGACAATATATGTGGATATTTTCAGAGGTACACCGCTTCTGATGCAGATAATATTTGTTTATTATGCGCTACCGTATATAGGGATAAATCTGCCTGCCCCGGCTGCAGGAATAGTTGCTCTTTCAATAAACAGCGGAGCCTATGTTTCTGAAATTTTCAGGGCAGGAATAGAATCAATAGATAAAGGCCAGATTGAAGCTGCAAGGTCTCTGGGCATGTCATATGCCCAGGCAATGCGCTATGTAGTTATTCCGCAGACCATGAAGAGGGTTCTGCCTCCGCTTACCAATGAATTTGTTGCCCTTATTAAAGACTCATCCCTGCTATCGGTAATTGCTATTTCAGAGCTTCTAAGGGTTTCAAAGGAAATGATGACCTGGAAGCTGAATCCATCTTCACTAACTGCTGCTGCGCTGCTGTATCTGGTGATAACAGTACCTCTGACACGGCTTGTCAGCTATCTTGAAAACAAGATGAAGAAGGGGGATGTTTGATTTGATTAAAATAGTCGACCTGCATAAAAAATTTGGAAATATAAATGTTTTGAACGGTGTAAGTCTTGAAGTTAAAAAAGGAGATGTCCTTGTAATAATCGGTCCGAGCGGTTCCGGTAAAAGTACTTTGCTGAGATGTATAAACCTGCTTGAAGAACCGACATCGGGTCAGATATTCCTTGACGGAGAAGATATAACAAGTAAAAAAACCGATAAGAACAAAGTCAGGCAGAGAATAGGGATGGTTTTTCAAAGCTTTAACCTTTTTCCCAATATGACTGTTATCGGAAATGTTACACTGGCTCTTCAAAAAGTACTGAAAATGAAACCTGCCCAGGCAAAGAAAATCGGAGTAGATCTTCTTACAAGGGTAGGCCTGAAAGATAAAATCGATGCATATCCCAACCAGTTATCCGGCGGACAGAAGCAGAGGGTCGCCATTGCGCGTGCTCTTGCGATGAATCCTGAAGCCATACTTTTTGATGAGGTAACTTCTGCGCTTGATCCTGAGCTTGTAAAGGAAGTTCTTGATGTAATGAAGGATCTTGCAAAAAGTGGTATGACAATGCTTGTTGTTACTCATGAAATGGGTTTTGCAAAAGAAGTCGGTTCCCATGTTATTTTTATGGATGAAGGCAAAATAATAGAAATCGGACTTGCTGATGAAATATTTGAAAACTCCAAACATCCCAGGACAAAAGCTTTTCTTGATGCTGTGCTCAGCTAAAATTTTTAATTTAATCTGTTTAATCCTATAATAAAACCTATGATTAAAATGCGGATTATTTTTTTATCAGATTTTTTATCAAGTCTTTAATAATATTAAAAAATGTTCCTTATTTTAAAAAAAATTGTAATTTTGATTATTGCTGTCCTGACAGCACTGCTACTGTTTACAACTTCCTGCTGTCTTTTGTGTAGTCCTTTTCAGGCAATAGACAGACAGTCTGAAACTTCCGTAACAGTCACAGAAAGTCCCGAAGAAACAAAAGAAAAAACAGATGAATCTGAATACCTGCAGGAACCAGAGGTAGATCTTGTTAATCCTGAAGCTTTCAAGCTCAGCACTATAAAAGTTGCCGGACAGGCGATTGATGTAAAAGTTCAGGGTGACTGGGCTTATCTGACAAATGATGTCGGGACGCTTTATGTGATAAACGTCAGCGATAAGACAAATCCCGTTATAACCGGAAAGATAAACAGGTTAAACAGTGCAAATATTGTTATTGTAAAAGGAGATTATGTCTTTATTTCTTATACCGAATACAAGGAATATGATGAAGAAAAAGGAATTCAGACAGAAAGACCTGTAAAGGAATGTGGTTTTATTATTATCGACGTCAGCGATAAAACGAATCCTGAATATGCCGGCAAATATATATCAGGCTCAGATACTGATAAAACGGTGCAGGGTCTTTATGTGTATGAAAATTATGCATATGTAAACAGCAACTTTGATAACGGAGATGAAAGTCCTGCAAGCAAATTAGAGATAGTCAATATCAAAAATCCCGGAAATCCTAAGCTGGAAGGAGAATTAAGGCTTAACGGTTTGACAGCAGCGGTATATGTTCAGAATGACTATGCATATATAAATTCCAATTTTTTTCCTGAAGAAGAAGAACAATCAGATTCAGAAAATCCCGGCAGTATTTTATATATAGTAAATATTGAAAATAAGTCAAGTCCCCGGATTGAAGGACAATGCAGTGTTTATTCAAATTCATGGGCTGTTTATGTCAGGGATGAATTCGTTTTTCTTTCAAGCAATGGAATTGATCCTGAAAATGGAAATTACCGGAACAGCAGATTAATGATAATAGACAGCAGTGATAAAGAAAATCCGAAAGAAATTTCAAATTGCGAAATTTACGGAGGGGCATGGGAGATTGATTATGAAGACAGTTATGTTTTTGTTTCAAATCTCAGCGGAGGGATGAGCATTATTGATACTGAAGATAAAAGTAATCCGAAACCGTCATTTAACATAAAGACCAGAGGAAGTTCTTATGATATAGCAGTATCAGGATTTTACGGGTATCTGGTTGATGGTTTCAGCGGGCTTGTGATAATTGAATTAAAAAACAGAATGTCCGGGACAGAATCAGAAAACAGGCCTCCGAAATCTGTAATACATATTCTTGGCGATAACCTGGGAAGTGAAGAAATTCCGGTCTTTCAGGTAAATAATCCTGTTTATTTTTCTGCCAGGGATTCTTTCGACCCTGAAGGTGAGGATATAGAAATAAAATGGGATATAAACGCAGAGAACAGCCGGAAGGATTCCTTTTCGATTGTTGAGGATGATTCAGGTGAGAAAATCGGAGTCATATTCAAAAAGGAAGGCAGTTATTCGGTCAGCCTGGAAACAGACGACGGCAAGAGTACTGACAATATAAAAAAGGAAATAATCATAAAAGATATTAGTCCGTCTGTAGACATAAAAAAGACACATGATTTTAAAATAGAAATAGAATATGTTTTAAAAAATACAGGCCGGACGGATCTGGAAAATCTGAGATGTTTTATAAGTATTCCCCAGAACATTGTTCCTTATCAGAAAATAAATAATTTTACTATCAGGGGAGATGATGCGGAAATCAGTTATTATTATGATGAAGACTGGAATCTGCTTGCTGATTTTGAATTTACCGAAGATAAATTAAAACCCGGAAATGAGATAACTGCTGCAATTGAAGTGGAAGTTAAAATGCCTGAATTTTATTATAATCCGCCTGAAAAGGGGATGCTGAATTATGAAGAAGACGATATTGATATGGACCTGTATACCGGTGATGATTTTTTCATTGATTCCGATAATCCCGTGATAATCGAGAAAACGGCATCAGTTGTGGGAAATGAAAAAAATCCATATGAAATTGCAAAAAAAATCTATAATTTTGTAATAAAGACTCTTGAATATGATTTTTACAGGGCCAACGATAAGAATTATGATTTTATGTATGCATCCGAGATTTTGGGAGAAGGAAAAGGCGTATGTCTTGATTATGCCATTCTTTATACCGCAATGCTGCGTGCTGCCGGGATCCCTGCCCGCCTTGCCGGTGGAATTCCGGTAACCATCATTCTTCTTGAAGATGACAAGGAAATAAACATAGGCCATGAATGGGTTGAAGTAAAATTACCGGGTTATGGCTGGATTCCTGTAGATCCCACTACAGAAGATGCCTTTCTGAACCGGAACTATTATTTGAATCTTACAACAGATAAGGGCATGTCGCTGCTGTACAGCAGAGAAACCATGGACTGGTCAAGCTACTATTATGAAGGTTTTAAATTTTCATGGGATTCCGATATTGCTCCCAGGATTGAACAGGAATACAATTTCAGGGTATCAGGACTTGATATCAGAGACCTGATCTTTTACTGATAATTCCATATTATGAATTTTTTCAGGTTTTAATCAGGATTAGTCTCAAGTTCATATCTTTCAATAAGGGCTTCTTCAACAATTCTGTAATTGTTTGAGGCATTCCAGAACAGGTATCCGTTTATTCCCAGCAATTCCGAAGCTGATATCTGGGAAAGAATATCAGCTTTTGTATATTTTACATCCAGTCCGAAAGCCTGAAGCCAGGGAATCATTAAGCAATCGGTGTCTTTTATTTTTGAGGCTCCTTTTTCAAGGGTATATTTTACAACTTCAAAAGGGTGGTTTTCAGGACTGTCAAAGCCTATAAAACCTTTGGAGTAGTGCGACGGATACACCATTGGGTATAAATAATCCAGGTAGGGCGCAATTTCCTGAATCATTTGACCTATTCCCTGGTCGTTGTTTTCAATCAGTGCAAATCCAAAAACATCTGCGGATATTCTGACATTTGTTTCCGTGAGGGCGTCCTTTGCTTTTTTTAAAAAATTACTTATGGCTTCACTTTTTGGCATATTATCTTTATTAAAAGAATAATCTGCATATTTTATATTACCTCTTGCCGGCCCCCTGATGTAATCAAACTGGATTTCATCGACTCCCAGTTCTGAAACCTCCAAAGCTATTTCAATAATATAATCCCAGTAATCCCGGCAATAAATATCCGGCCAGTATGAACCTTCAGAATATAAAGGGTTGCCGTTTCTGCTGTCCTTTATAGCCATTTCCGGGTATTTTTTTGCAATCAGCGGATCTTTGAAGACTACAATTCTGGCGATTGAATAGATCCCTTCCGAATCCATTTCAGATATTATCTTCTTTATGTCATACAGAGTATTTTTTGCACCGCTTTTTACGGCAAAATCATTTGCTGTTTCATAATTAATATATCCTTCATCATCTTTGACATTGAAAACAATGGAATTTAACTCAGTTTTTTTAATAATGTCATATATATGTTTTCTTGTATTTTCATTACCCATGCTGTAGCCGGTCATATATAATCCTTTCTGGCTACCCGGCAGTATCTTTATTTTCTTTGGTTTTCCCGGTTTGCATTCGTTTAAATAATAAACATCGCTTATAAGCCTTGAATAATCATTTTTAACCCCTGCGGCAGTTTTTTCGTGCTGGATCAAAAGCCCGGCATTTAAAATTTTCGGAGTAATCAGAGATATTAAAAAGCCGGCGATGAACATAATAAAAAAAGAAATAAAAAGAAACGACGTTTTTTTTGTTTTAAAAGACATAAAAATTTTTAAATTTCGTTTCAGATTTTTAATTATAAATAAGGTTATATTTCTATATTTTAAGACAAAATATGAGGAAAATAAATTTTTCCATAATTTTTGACATTTTAATAATTTAAATGAAGAATATATAAAAATATATTAATTAAAAATTCAAATAAATATTTGAAACAA
This sequence comes from Actinomycetota bacterium, assembly GCA_012837825.1. Lineage (NCBI taxonomy): Bacteria > Bacillati > Actinomycetota > Actinomycetota bacterium. The sequence goes on from DUQM01000008.1 coordinate 24,414, forward strand.
AAGGAAAAAACAATGAAATCAAATGGAAAAGCATATGTTTTTCCTGAAAAGAAAACTATCCTTAAAGAAATCAAAGATGCCTTTCTTGATGCAGACATAGGGAGTGAAAGATTTTTCAGGTTTGAATTCGATATAAGGCAGCATGATAATATTGATATTCTGTCATGGCATAATGCACAGAAAAATTTTGTGAAAATTTATTTTTCTGACAGAAATAAAAATGAATATGCCGGGACAGGTGTGGGCGATATCATTAATTATATGCCGTATCCTCCAAAATATTATGGAACCGGAAGCGATAAAGACACTATGCTTGAGAATGCAATTAAAACTATTGCTGACAGAATCGGACTTTCAGATAAGAAGCCGAGATATTACGGCGGACATGCATTTGACCTGAATGACTCAATGGATTCTGTATGGAATGGTATGGGAAATATTTTATTTATAGCGCCACTTCTGGAACTGACAGGAAATAGCAATGGTAAAACACTGGCAGTAAACTTTTATTATAATCCGGAAAAAGGCATAAGCAAAAGTCAGATTTATGAAAAAATTGAAGAAGAAATTTCAAATCTGGACAAAAGTGAAGACGTTTGCAGCAGCGGGGATTTTCTCTTAAAGAAAAGACTGGATGTGCCGGAAAAAGAAAAATGGATAAGGAACTTAAATAATGTCAAAGCAACTTTTCAGATAGAGAGCATAAGCAAAATAGTGCTTGCAAGAAAAAGCATCTTTAAAATAAATAATATTATAGACCCTTTTATAATATTTAACTTTCTTAAAAAGCAGAATATAAAAACTTATGATTTTTATTTTCAGACAGGTGAAAATTATGCATTTTTCGGATGTTCCCCGGAACTGCTGTTTCACAGAGAGAGAAACAAACTTGTCAGTGATGCAATTGCAGGGACAATTCCTAAGGGAAAAAACAAGAAGGAGGAAAAATCATACGCAGATGAGCTGATGTCATCCAAAAAAGATTCAGAAGAGTTCGGATTTGTTTTTAATGATATAAAGAAAGAATTAAAAAAGATATGTAAATCCATTACCATAGCAAGAGAGAAAGAAATACTTTCCTTAAGCTATGCACAGCATATAAGGAGCCAGTTTGAGTGTGTTTTAAAGGATGATATAAGTGATTACAGAATCCTAAAAAGTCTTCACCCGACTCCGGCTGTAGGCGGGTATCCTTTCAGAAATATTCATAAACTTATAAAAAGATATGAGAATTTTTACAGAGGCTTTTACTCAGGTCCCATAGGATGGATAAGCAGGGATGAATCATGTTTTTCCGTTGCTATCAGATCGGGAATCCTTGACCGCAGAAGCCTGTCTGTCTTTGCAGGTGCCGGCATAGTGAAAAAGTCTCTGCCCGAAATGGAATGGGACGAAATTGAAAATAAAATCACTCCGTTTTTAAAATTATTTAATAAAAAAATAAAATAAAAAATAAATTTACATTTAATTATATGGTGATAAAAAATAATAATTTAAATCAGATCTGGTCAGGCCTGGCGGTAGAAGAACTTCTAAGACATGAAATTGATTTTTTCTGCATATCCCCGGGTTCCAGATCAACTCCTCTGGCTTCTGCGGCAGCTTTTAACAGGAGAGCACAAAAAATTATTGCTTATGATGAAAGAGGAAGTGGTTTTTATGCGCTGGGATATGGGCAGGCGCTGCAGAAACCCGCAGTTATAATTGTTACTTCAGGGACTGCCGTTTCCAATCTTTTCCCCTCTGTGGTAGAAGCATTCCTGTCAAAAATACCGATGATAATTCTGACTGCGGACAGACCGCCTGAATTACAGGACACAGGTGCAAACCAGACTATAAATCAGGACAATATTTTCGGAAGATATGTAAAATGGTTTTTCAACATGCCCTGTCCGGATTATGCCATAAATCCTTCATTTGTTCTTTCAAATATTGATAATGCAGTAAGTTCAAGTATGTCTGAGCCGAAAGGTCCGGTACATCTTAATTTTATGTTCAGAGAACCTCTTGCGCCATTACCGCATGAGCAAGGTGATATTTGTAAAAAATATATCCTTGAAGCAAACTCATGGGCCGGAAAGAACGCACCTTACTGCAGCTATACAAAGACAGAAAAAAATTGCAGACATTATCCTGATGACATTATCCTGAAGACGATCTCCGGGAATAACAGAGGACTGATTTCTGTCGGGAAACTGTCTTCTGACAGCGACAGAGAATCACTGCTGAAACTTATTCGTATTTTAAAATGGCCGGTGTATGCAGATATAACCTCAGGCCTGAGATTAAATAAATCAGCCGGGACCAATATTATAAAACATTTTGACACGGCCATTCTTGAGCCTGATTTCTGTCTGTATGCAAAACCTGAGGCAGTTATTCATTTCGGGAACAGAATAACTTCCAAAAGATTCTTTGAATTCTTTAAATTGTACAGCCCTGAGATTTTTGCAAATGTAAAAAATGACAATGTTCGCTACAATCCCGAGCATCTGCCTGTGGTGACAGTCGAGTCTGAAATAAATATTTTTTGCGACTATCTGGCCGGAAGAATAAAAGATTTAAAACAGAAGGAAGATTTTAAAGATTTTTATGAAAAAAAAGCTGAAGAAGCCCAGAGAATAATAGATATAAATCTTGGAGAGGATACAGAATTAAGCGAAGTTTTTATTTCAAGATTTTTATCCAGGAATCTTCCGGACGATTCCTGCCTGTTTCTTTCAAACAGCATGCCTGTAAGAGATTTTGAATTATATGCAGAGAGCACTGATCTGAATATTAAAGTAGGCTCAAACAGAGGAGCAAGCGGAATTGATGGGATTATAGCTTCCTCTGCGGGTTTTGCAGCAGGAAACCGTAAAATATGCACACTTGTGATCGGGGATATTGCTTTTATTCACGATATAAATTCCCTGTCACTTATAAAAAAGAGCGGTTTTCCGGTTATTATAATTCTTATCAATAACAATGGAGGAGGAATTTTTAATTTTCTTCCGGTTTCAGAATGCAGTGAGATATTCAAGGAATATTTTATTGCTCCTCACAACTACAGGTTTTCAGGAGCAGCTGAAAATTTTAAGATAAAACATAATTATGCCTTTACAAGAGATGATTTCATAAAATTATTTGAGGATGCCGGATCAAATGCCCAAAATGAAAAAGAATCGTGCATAATAGAAGCGGTTACAAATGATGAACATGATTACAGGCTGAGAAAAAAGATAAAGAGGGAAATAATCAGCATACTTCATATTTAATTTATTTATGATATTTTTATAAAATATATTATTTTTACAACAGGATAAGAAATGCAAAAAATCAAATGGATCAGTGCCGGCAATTATGAAGATATAATATTTGAAAAGAGTTCCGGTATAGCAAAAATTACCATAAACAGGCCGGAAGTAAGAAATGCTTTCAGGCCGCTTACTATCAGGGAAATTTCGGAATCCCTGGCTGAAGCGACTGCAGATGAAGCAATCGGAGTTATTATTCTGACCGGAAAAGGTGACAAAGCTTTTTGTTCCGGAGGAGATCAGAAAATAAGAGGAAATGCAGGCTATAAGGATAAAGATGGCGCCGAAAGTCTTGGCGTTCTTGAGCTCCAGAGACAGATAAGAACCTGTCCCAAACCGGTAATAGCGATGGTTGCAGGCTATGCGATAGGAGGAGGCAATATACTTGCTCTTGTCTGCGATCTTACAATTGCAGCTGAAAATGCAATATTCGGACAGACAGGGCCCAAGGTAGGGTCTTTTGACGGAGGCTTCGGTTCAAACTATCTTTCCCGAATAGTCGGTCAGAAAAAAGCAAGAGAGATATGGTTTTTATGTCGGCAATACAATGCCAGGGAAGCTCTGGAAATGGGTATGGTAAATGCAATTGTCCCTCTTGAAAATCTGGAAGAAGAGACAGTCAGATGGTGTTTTGAAATTTTACAGAACTCACCTACCGCAATTAAATGCCTGAAAGCAGCGCTCAATGCGGATTGTGACGGACAGACGGGATTGCAGCAGCTGGCAGGGTATGCCACAATGCTTTTTTACCAGACAAAAGAGGCGCAGGAAGGAAGAGATTCATTTATCCAGAAAAGAAAACCTGATTTTAAAAAAATAAATAATTTTCCTTCCGAATTATAAATAAATGGCATCTTCCAAATTGAAAATATGGATTCTCGGAATAAGGCCCAAAACCCTTGCTGCCAGCATAGCGCCGGTATTGATGGGTCTTGGCGCAGCTTTTTATGACAGACACTTTAGCTTGCATTTGTCATCAGCAATACTTACTTTGCTGACTGCCGTTCTGATTCAGGCAGGTACCAATCTTTCAAACGATCTGTTTGACTACATAAAAGGTGCCGACAATCAGAAGAGAGTGGGCCCTTTAAGAATAATGCAGTCAGGGTTTGTAACAAAGAAGGAAATGTTTCTCGGCATTTTTATTGTTTTTTTTCTTGCTTCAGTCTGCGGAATTTTTCTTGTTATCAGAGGGGGGTTGCCTATACTGATTGTCGGCATTCTTTCAATTATCTGTGGATTTTTATACACTGCGGGTCCGCATCCGATAGGGTATATGGGACTGGGAGAGATATTTGTACTTGTGTTTTTTGGAATAATAGCTTTCTCGGGGACATACTATGTACAGACTCTTGCTTTTTTCCCCATGCTGATTGTTATGGGATTAATACCCGGTTTTTTCTCAGTAGCTGTTTTATCAGCAAATAATCTGAGAGACATAAAGACTGACAAGGAGGCGGGAAAAAATACACTTGCAGTAAAATTCGGTTACAGATTTGCTGTCTGTGAGTATATTTTTTGCATGATCATGCCTTACTTGCTTCTTATTGTGGTTATTTTTGTTTTAAGGAATCATTACTTTTCTCTTTTATCGCTTACAAGTATCTTTTTTGCTATCAGGCCTTTAAAAATGGCTGCAAATAAAAAAAATCACACACCCGCAGTCCTGATTTCTGTTTTGGAAAAAACAGGACATGTAATGCTGATATTCGCGCTTGTTTTCTGCGTCACCTGGAATATAAAAATATGAAAATAATAAAAATAAAAAATATAAATGTTTTCACATTCGATCTTCCGTTAAAAAAAGGATTTGTATTAAAGAGCACTTTTATTGATTCAAGAAAAGGAGCGCTTGTAGAATTTGAAACGGAACAGGGAGCTAAATACTATGGTGAATCCAGTCCTCTTGTTCATTTCCATCGGGAAAGTTATTCTGAATGTATAAAACAGATTTCAGAAATAAAAGAACTGCTGCTTGGCAGTCCGCATGGATTTTATATTGAAGTGCCTGAAGAAAAAAAGTACGACATGGAAGATTTCCGGACTTTCTTTACCCGGAATTTTCTTGAAAGAATAAAATTACATGAGCCAATGAAAAATCCGGAGAATATTTTTCCATCAGTCAGATATTGTTTTGAAATGATATATTTATGTATTTTTATAAAAAACTTTGATTTTATCAGGCACTACAATATTTCTGCTGAAAGCTTTATCCCTTTATACAGGCTGATATCTGATATAAGACAAATTGATTATGGAGTTTTGGAAGAAGAAATCAGATCAGGCATATATGATGCTGTTAAAATAAAGATTGGCAGGCAGGCGCCCGAATGCGAAATCAGTGCAATAAAAAAAATCATTAATATTATTGAAAAGAGCAATAGGAAAAATATGGCTATAAGACTTGATTCAAATATGAGCCTGCCGGCAAACCGACTGACAGAATTTTTTAAAAAGATCGACAAAGAGTATATAGATTTCATTGAGGATCCTTTTGACGACACGTCCTTTTACCGGGAGTTTTATGAAAAAACGGGAGTAGGAATTGCTGCAGATGAATCAATAAAGGAATTTATTGATTTAAAAAAAATGTCTTTTAAAAAAAATTCAGGTGAATTCATAAAAGCTTTGATAATCAAACCGCAGGTTATAGGAGGCTTTATAGATTCTTTCAGATTGCTGAAAATGGCAGAGAGCTTAAAGATAAGAACAGTTATAAGCAATATTTTTGAGACAAGCATATCTGTTTCAGCCCTTTGCATTTTTATATATCTTACCGGCAGCCGGGAAACGTCTGCCGGGCTGGATACGCTGGATAGTTTCTTGAAAGATCCAGGTACTGTCATAATAAAAACAAATAATGCCAGGATATCTGTGTGCAGGGCTTTTGAAAACTTGTTTAAAGCAGACTATTCTGTTCTGAAAAAATGTTCCGGCTGAGTATGGCTGTTTTGTGAGAGCGATAGGAAAAATGATTTTGTTTATTAATTTTTTAAAACTGATGAAAAAATGCAACATGCTGAAAAGAAAAAAATATCAGGCGGTATAGATGCCGGTGAATTTGTTGCTGTATTTTCAGGAAATCTGAAGACAGCGGTAAAAATAGCGGTGTCTCTGATAAACAAAAGATTTACTGTCGTCCCGTTAAATCCTGCACTTGGCGGGGAGAGGATAGGAAAATATCTTTCAGCTGTAGGCTGCAGCAAGATCGTGTCAGACGGGAGCATGCCTGCTGATTTCAGTTATGAATGCAAAATATTTGATAAAACGGAAATGTCTTTACCCGGAGAATTGTTCCAGAATAATTCTGAAATTCGCAATATTTTCAGGAATATCAGGTCAGACTGCAAAAGATATGCAAATATTATATTCACTTCCGGCTCCTCAGGTATGCCTAAAGCTGTAATGCACACTCTGGGAAATCATTACTATAGTTCACTGGGTTCAAATGCAAATATAAAGTTCAGTAAAAAAGACAAATGGCTTATTGTCCTGCCGATATATCATATAAGCGGATTATCAGTTATTTTCAGAGCCGCCCTGTCAGGGGGAGAAATAGCGGTAAAAGAGCCCGGAATGGGAATTTCTGAAGCTTTGGAAGCAAACAGGCCCTCTCATGTTTCATTAGTTCCGCATCAGCTCAGGGAGCTTTTAAATGACGGGAAAAGCATAGATTCCCTGAGAAGATTAAAAGCTGTTCTGATTGGCGGAGCAAGCATGCCTGAATCTTTGGCAGAGCAGGCATACGAATATGGACTTAATTTATTTGTTTCTTATGGAAGTACAGAGATGTGCTCCCAGATAACCTGTACAAGAGATAAAGATTCGCTTAAGCATCTCAAGACGTCCGGACGTCTGCTCAGACACAGGGAGATCAAGGTAAATGAAAAGAAAAACATACTTGCAAAAGGGCAGACGCTGTTTGCGGGCTATTTGCTTAAAAATAAAGACGGCGGAAGGCTGTCACTTGAAAAGAAGCTTGACGGAGAAGGGTATTTCGATACAGGCGATTATGGCTATCTGGATGATGAAGGATATCTTCATGTTGAAGGCAGAAGAGATATTTCATTCAGATATAAAGCAGAAAAAATATATCCTGAAGAAATAGAAAAGGTATTTTTAAAAATAAAGGGGATAAAAGAAGCGGTTGTTGTACCTTACAAGAAAAATGATTATGAAAAAATACCGGTTATTTTTATAAAAACCGATAATATTGACAAATACGGTATGGCACATATAAAAAGAAAAGCAGAGAAAGAATTAGAGCCATATAAATTTCCGCATTATTTTTTTAAATGGCCGGATTGCTCCGAAGTCTTAAAGCCTTCAAGAGAAGAAATGCAGAAAACAGCACAGGAAATAATTGAAAAAAAAATTAAAGAAAGATTTTTTTATATACGCAATGATTATTTTAAGAAAAAATAATAAAAATATTTAAAGTTCTTCAGAGACCAAAACAGGAAGGCATGCTTTTTCAAGCATGCCTTCGGTTCAAAATCAAAAAAAAGGAGATGCAAAACGAAAAAACTACATCAATATAAGAGACGATTCTTGTTTTAAAAAGTTGCTATTTTGTTGAATATTTTTATTTTTATCATAGAAAAAATAAAAGATTTAACGTATCTTTTTAAACAGCAGAGAAATACCGGTACTTTTTTATCTGACGATAGTATTTAAAATTTTTTATAAAAGCATGAAGGAGATAAAATTGCAGAATGTTCTTAAGCTGAATGATTTTATTGAGATTATAAATATTGCAAATACCGAGATAGACAAAAATAAAGAATATCTGTCAAATCTGGACTCTGTTATCGGAGACGGAGATCATGGAATCACCATATCTACAGCTTTTTCAAAAATAAGCAGGGAAATTTCATCAAAAAACTTTGATTCGATATCTGATTTGTTAAAATTTATCGGTAATTTGTTTATAACTTCAACAGGAGGAACTACCGGACCGATATTCGGGTACATTTTTATCGGCATGTCTTCTCCGCTTGCCGGCATAAATAAAGATGAGGTAACTCTTTCTGAATTTTACAATATGCTTTCCTCCGCCTTTCAGAAAGTTACTGCCATAGGGAAGGCCAGTCCCGGAGACAAGACGCTTGTTGACACATTAAATGCAGCTGTCCTATCCCTTAAAGAATCTGTTGAAAAAAATATGGATATGACTGAAGGAATAAAAGCTATGGCAGCTGAAGCACAAAAAGGAGCTGAATCCACAAAAAATATGATTGCCGTAAAAGGCAGGGCAAGGTATCTGGGTGAGAGGTCTCTGGGATATCAGGACGCCGGAGCGACATCTGTTTCTATTATTTTAAATGCATTTAATATATATCTGCAAAATAATCAGTGAAAGGATATTGAAAAAGATGGTAAAAAAACTTATTAATAATCCGGATGATATAGTAAATGAGCTCATAGAAGGTTTCATACTTATAAATAAGAATAAAGTAAAAAGAATAGGGGATTCCAATGCAGTTGCAAGAAAAGAGTCTCCCATAAAAGATAAGGTGGGCATTGTAATCGGAGGAGGCGCGGGTCATGAACCTTTATTCCTTGAGTTCATAGGTGACGGGATGGCTGATGCAGCTGCGCATGGTCAGATTTTTGCAGCTCCGTCCCCAGACCATATATTAAAAGCAATCAATGCCGCAGATGGAGGAAAAGGGGTACTGCTTCTTTACAATAATTATGCCGGAGATGTTTTAAATTTTAATATTGCTCAGGACATGGCAAGAGAACAGGGAATAAATGTCCGGACAGTACTTATTAATGATGAAATATCTTCTGCTCCTCCTGAAAGAATGGAAGACAGGCGCGGAACTACCGCTGATCACTTTATAATAAAACTGGCCGGCGCAGCTTCGAAAACCGGGATGGATCTGGACACCCTGGTAAAATTTCTCAATAAAGCAGTTTATAATTCCAGATCGCTCGGAGTTTCTTTGTCGGCATGTACGCTGCCACAAACAGGTCTGGCTACTTTTACTCTTGAAGAAGGAAAAATGGAATTTGGCATGGGACTTCACGGCGAGGCAGGAGTAAAAAAAGTTGATGTGATGACTGCCGATGAAACGGCAAGAACTTTAATAGACTATATTCTTGCAGACCTTCCTTTTAGAGAAGATGATGAGGTTATGCTGATAATCAATGGTTATGGTTCAACCACAAGGATGGAAATGCTTATTGTGGCAAAAAGTATCTATGAATATCTTTCAGAAAAGAAAATAAATATATATTCAGGAGAAATCGGGGAGTTCTGCACTTCCCAGGAAATGGCGGGAATATCCGTTACGCTTATAAGACTTGACGATGAGATGAAAAAATATTACGACAAGCCGGCATACAGCCCCGGTTATATAAAACCATGAATCTTTTAAATATAAATTTTATATTGCCGGAATTTTACAGTTAAACAAAACAGTTTTTTTTAAAAAACAGGCTTTAAAGACACCGTCCGGAAAGTTATTTTATTGCCTGCGATATTTTTCTGCCGAACTCATGAATTCCGGCAATATCTTCTTTTCCAGGGTGCCACATAGTCCTCATGCCTTCGTCAATAATTTCAAAACCTGCTTTTCTGAGCTCATCATTAATTATCTTTACCGACTCTCCGCTCCAGCCGTAACAACCGAAAGATGCAGCCTTTTTGTTTTTAAACCCGAGACCTTTTACAAATTCAAGTAATGCAGCAAGAGATGCCAGAAATCCTTTATTTACAGTAGGGGAACCGGCAATTACTGCCTTTGACTTGAAGATCTCAGTTGCTATCGTATTTATGTCATGCCTTGCGCTGTTAAAAAGCTTTATGGAAATATTTTTGTCATCCAGTTTGATGCCTTCTGCGATTTCCTCAGCCATTCTTCTGGTTCCATTCCACATGGTATCATATACGATAGTTACCTGGTTTTCCTGATAAGCATCTGCCCAGCTTAAATATTTTTCAATTATCTGCTCCGGATTCTTTCTCCATATAACGCCATGGCTGGGACATATCGTCTTTACAGGCAGGTTAAAGGACAATACTTCCTGTATCTTTTTTGCAACCAGGCTGCTGAAAGGAGCCAATATGTTTGCATAATACTTGATTGCCTCTTCATATAATTCATTTTCCGGTACAAGATCATTAAACATGAACTCATTTGCATAGTGCTGTCCAAAAGCATCATTTGAAAATAAAATCTCATCTCCTGTCAGGTAGGCAAACATGCTGTCTGGCCAATGCAGCATTCTTGCTTCAATAAAAATCAGATCTTTTTTACCGATACTTAATTTGTCGCCGGTTTTTACGGTAACAAGATTAAAATCTTTATGGAACTGTCCTCTTAAAGATTTGACGGCGTTTCCGGAACAATAAATAGGGGTGTCGGGAATTTTCTCAGCCAGCAGAGGAAGAGCTCCGCTATGATCAGTTTCACCGTGATTTGCTATAATGTAATCAATTTTATCAAGTCCTATCTCGTCTTCCAGATTGGAAATGAATTCTTCAGCAAAGGGGGTCCACACAGTGTCTATCAGAACGGTTTTTTCATCTCTTATAAGATATGAATTATAGGAAGAACCTCTGAATGTCGACAATTCTTCTCCATGGAATTTTCTTAATTCCCAGTCTGTTTTACCGACCCATTTTATATTTTCGTTGATATTGAAAGACATTTGCCCTCCTGTCTGATTATTTAAATTTTATAAACTTTAGAGTAACTTTATAAAAAATAAAAGTCAAAAAAATCGTATTATTTTAATATTTTTATAATTTATCCTTTTAAGCTAAAATACTAAATAATTTTAAAGAGATATTAAATTTTCAATATGAACAGAAAATCAATAAATATTATCATAATCCTGATTGTTGTCATGATAATGCTTATAATGATAGCAGCCTCCATAGGAGCGGCAAATCTTTCCGTCGGATCGACGGTCAGAATAATTTTCAGCAGGGTATGGGGAATAAGAAATTTTATAGACATTTCCTCAATAAGCATACAGGATATGAAGATTGTATTTGATATAAGGCTTCCAAGAATACTCATGGCTGTCATGGTCGGGATTGCATTGTCAGGATCAGGAGTAATATTCCAGGGGATATTCAGGAATCCCATGGCTGATCCTTATATAATCGGTGTTTCTTCGGGTGCCGCATTTGGGGCAACAATTGCCATAATGTTTACAAAAGGCCTGAAATTTTTTAATCTTTCGCTTATTAGCCTTTTTGCTTTTGCAGGAGCAATACTGGCTACATTGCTTATTTATAATATCGCAAAAATAAAAGGCAAAATATCAATACTTACACTGTTGCTTTCGGGAGTTGCACTAAGCTCTCTGCTGACATCAATAATTTCTTTTTTAATGATTTACAGGACGCATGATCTTTCAAGAGTATATTTCTGGATAATGGGCGGACTTACAAATGCATCATGGCTCAATCTTTCAATAATTACTCCTGCAGTTGTTTTTATATCAGTTATTATTTTCTTTTATACCAAAGACTTAAATGTTCTTTCGCTTGGAGAGGAAAGGGCAAATCAGTTAGGCATGCAGACGGAAAAATTGAAACTCATTCTCCTGATTCTGGCTTCATTAATTGCGGCGGCTGCAGTTTCCGTGAGTGGAATAATCGGATTTGTCGGTCTTATAACTCCGCACATAATGCGGCTTATTGTAGGTCCGGACCATAAAATATTATACCCTACTGCTGCATTATCCGGAGGTATAGTGCTGCTTTTTTCTGACACGATAGCCAGGACTATTCTTGCTCCCAGAGAAATACCGGTAGGCATAATAACTTCAATAATAGGTGTGCCGTTTTTCATATACCTTCTTATAAGGTCAAAAAGGCAGGTGTTTTAATTGAAAGACGGCATTTCTCTGCAGGCACAAAAACTCTCTTTTGCATATAATAAAATTCCTGTACTAAAGGAAATTGACTTTGCAATTGAAAAAGGCTGCTTTCTTTCAATCATCGGTCCCAACGGGGCGGGCAAGAGCACGCTTGTAAATATTATAAGTAAAGTTCTTTTTCCTTTTGAAGGAGACCTGAAAATAGAAGGGAAAAGCATTAAAAGGCTTGGAAGTTCTGAAGTTGCAAAAAAAATAGCAGTCGTCCCCCAGTATACGAATATGGGTTTTAATTTTACGGTCTCCGAAATAATACTCATGGGAAGATATCCGCATATAAAAAGGTTTAAAGGAGAAAGCAGAAACGATTACGATATGTGCAGCAAGGCAATGCGTCTCACAAAGACCGAGGAATTCGGTTCAAGAAAATATAATGAACTTTCCGGCGGCGAAAAACAAAGAGTAATAATCGCCCAGACTCTTGCTCAGGATACCCCCATTATTATTCTTGATGAACCTACGAGCCATCTTGATATAAATTTTCAGATAGAATTCATGGAATTGTTTTATAATTTAAATAAGGATTTTGGCAAAACAATCATTGGTATTTTCCATGATATCAATCTGGCGCTACAGTATTCTGAAAAAATAATTATGATCAAGGAAGGAAAGATATTTGCAAGCGGCAGAACAGCGGACGTAATAAACAGATCAAATATTATGGCTGTATTCAACAGCGATGTTCATGTTACCAAAAATCCTTTTACGGGTAAGCTTTATGTCAGTCCGAATTTTAATTTAAGAACAGATAAAGAAAGAAAGATCAGCAAAAAGGAAATAAAAATCCATGTTATAGGAGGCGGGGGTGCAGCTTCACATATTTTAAATATTCTGCATAATTATGGTTATATATTATCAGCAGGAGTTATAAACAATCTTGATACGGATACAAATACTTCCCGGGAGCTGGGGATTATTTTTATAAATGAGGCACCTTTTTCTCCGATATCCAAAGAAGCATATTTAAAAAACCTTGAACTTATCGGTAATGCCGACATGGTCATACTCCCCGGCATAGAGTTCGGCAATGGCAATATTTTGAATCTTGAAGCAGTTTATGAGGCTGTAAAAATGAAAAAAAAGATTATTGTAGTGGATGATGTAGATATCAGCAGAAGGGATTATATTGATGGAAAGGCGACCGATTTATACAATAAGATAATTGGTTCAGGTGTCTGTAAAATAAAAACAGATGAAGATATCATAAAAGCTATTTCCGAATTGTTTCCATGATTTTCATGGAAATTATTTTTAAGTTAAACAAGTTTTTTTCCGCTGTTCAGATTTCTTTATTTCTGTTAATAGCGTTTCTTATAATCAGCATAATTGCGCCGATAATTGCCATAAAAATATTTATTACAAGAACAATAAGTGAAAAAGTCAGAGCGGAAGAAGAGCTAACCCCGAACTCCTTAAGCAGTATGACAAGGGTGTTTTCCCTTAGCCCGAACCCGCCCAGAGTAATAGGAATATTTGAAATCGTCCATGTGACAGGAATGATAAACATAAAAGGAATAAATCCAAGTTTTATATTAATGGAAAGACCAATAAAGTAAAAACTGGCAAATGAAAATAAATTGCTTATCATGCTGTATAGAAAACTGACAAACACATACCTGCCTTTACGCTTGAAACTGTCAAGCAGTTCCGAAAACTCAAGAACACTTTTTTTAAATCTTCTTAAGAGTTTTATCCTTCCAAACAATACGTCAAGTTTAAATTTTTTGGGGATAACAAGAAGGATTACGAGAAAAATAACAATAGGGAAGAATATTGCAAGCCCTATGGCAAAAGGCATGCTAAGATGTTTGTACATTTTAAAACAGAATGATATTAAAAGAAAAACTATGCCGCTTATTATACCCAGGAATCTGCCAAGTAAAAGTGAAAGAATATTTTCATGTACCGAGACTTTAAATTTTCTGTGAAGATCTATTCCTCTATATGCGTCACCGCCCACACTGGTTGGAAGCAGGGTATTGTAAAATCCTCCTATCAGTACCGAATTAAGCAGATAAAAAATAGGTATATTAATTTTATGTGTAAGAAGCAGGATCCTCCATCTCGGAGCTTCAATCATGATACTTGCAAAATAAAAAATTATACTTAAGACAAGAAACAATATATTCAGATTTTTAAGAAGTTCAGGGACATGCTCAAGGTGCTTGTAATTTATTAAAATAAGTATTGCCAGAAGCCCGAAACTGATTGTTATCCTTAATATTGCTTTAATTATTTTTTTAAAGGAATCTTTTTTTCTTTTATCAGCCATATTATTGTTTAATATAAAATGAACTCCCGCATAATATTGATGTAATTAAAAAAGCACAACCTATATTAATTACGGCTGGAAAGAAGTTCCTTTACTTTGCTTTTGAATTCTGTAAGATCTGAAGATTTGACAAGATATTCATTTGCAGCCCAGGTTGAAAAATTTTGTGTAAATTCGTTATAAGCAGAATAAATTATAATCGGTATATCTTTATTTTCTCTTCTTATTTTATCCAGGAGCTCCATGCCTTTCATATTCGGCATTTTCAGATCAATGGTTATCAGATCCGGATTTTCCTTTTTAAACAGCTCATAACCCGCAGCACTGTCTCCGGCGGTTATTACTTCATATCCTTCATCTATCAGCTTTTCTTTATATAAACATTTAATTGTCTTTTCATCTTCAACAACCAGTATTTTTTTCATAAGTTAAATCCTCCAATAAAAATTTACGTCCGTATAGGTTTAAAAAGTATATAATTACATGAAAATAAGTTTTTTTTCAAGTAATAAAATGATTGTTTCTGGCTAATGGTAATTTTACACTAAAAGTTGCTACATTTTCAAAATTACTTTCAACAGATATAAATTCATGATGTTTTTCAATGATTTTCGCATTATTAACATAATTCTGCTCCAATACAAGAGTGATTGAAATATTATTCATCTCACCTGATACCCGAGCAATATTTATGCAATCTTTTAATAAAAGGCAGGATCTATGTTTTCATGAACCGCTTTCTTCTCAGGGCCATAATAAATAATATCATTCAAGACCTTCTATAGCTGTAAATTTTGCTGACCACGGTTTCATATTGCTTATGTCGAATTCATTATTCCGGAAATATTTCTTCCCGACCCTGTCTGCATATTCTTCTATGGAAATCAGAGGATTTAAAATAAAATATCGAAGTCATTATCTGCATACCACAGATTTAAAAAGATCATTATACATCTCTGCGGAATATTCCCATGAATAATCACATTTCATTGCATTATTAATTATTTTACTCCAGATTGTACTGTCTTTAAAAAATAATAGTGATCGTTTAATACAGCAATAAAGGTTTTTCCAGTCATAATCATCAAATAAAAATCCCTGACCGCCTTTTCCGACATCTTTTTCCGACATAATGTCAATAATGGTATCGGCAAGACCGCCCGTTCTTCTTGCGACAGGTATTGTCCCATATTTCAGGCTTATCAGCTGTCCAAGACCGCAGGGTTCATATTTTGAAGGCATAAGGAAAATATCTGAACCGGCATAAATCTTTCTTGCAAGGCTGTCTGAAAAAGCAATATTCAGACTTATTTTGTCGCCGAAAATCTTCTGAATATCCTTCAGCATATTCATATATTTTTCATCACCTGTTCCAAGAATGATAATATAAATGTCTTCTTTTAAAATTTCTTTCATAACTTTTATAAGTATATCAATTCCTTTTTGCTCTGATAATCTTGAGACAATTCCCAGAACAGGTCTGCTGTATTCAGGCTTCCTAAACAATTTATCCAGTAAAGCTTTCTTGCACATCTTTTTGCCTGAAAAGCTGTCAGAGTTGTAGTTTTCCGTAATTTCTCTGTCCTTTTCAGGATTCCACAACTCATAATCAATGCCATTTATTATTCCGGAAAGATCCTCTTTCCTGGTATGCAATATCCCTTCAAGCCTGCATCCGAACTCGGGAGTAAGGATTTCTCTGGAGTAAGTGGGACTGACGGTGGTTATTTTGTCAGAATATACAATTCCGCTTTTCATATAATTGATCTTTCCGTAAAACTCCAGTTCGTTCATATTGAAATGTCTTCTGTCAATATCAAGAAGTTCCAGCGTTTCCTGTCCGAATATGCCCTGGTATGCGATATTATGTATAGTGAATACTGTTTTTGTATTTTTAAAGTAGCAGTTTTTACTTATATTTTTTTTAATAAAAAGAAAAAATGAACATAATCCCGTGTGATAATCATGCAGATGCAGAACATCGGGCTTGAAATCTATTGACTGAAGAAGTTCTAATATCGACCTGGAAAAAAATCCAAATCTTAAATTATTATCTTCATAATCACCGCGGGGAGTGCCATACAGATTTTCCCTTCCGAAGTAGAAAGGATTTCTTATAAAGAAATAATCAATTCCTTTTTCGTTTATTTTATAAATATCAAAACAATCTTCTTTTACTGCGCTGATTCTTACTTTTATATTTTCTGCGATTCTTATAACATTTCTGAAGTTTGAAAAAATATACTCATAACCCGGCATTATCACGATGGTATTATTACCGGCCTGTTTTAATGCGCCGGGAAGCGAACCTGTTACATCGGCAAGTCCTCCTGTTTTTGCAAAAGGAACAGCCTCGGCGGAGCATATGGCAAGTTTAAACATTTCAAGCTCTTTTGTCAGTTTATTACCTGAAAGAAATAAATCTTTTTGACTAATGTCATTGCATATTTAATATTTATATTATATTAATTATTAAAATGCAAAGTTATAAATTTAATATTTGAAGATCGATCTGTATAATTGATTTTATGATAGGCAATAACAACTATAAAAATTTTAATCAGTTTTCAGAATATGATATTTATCTTTTCAAGAATGGCAATCATTTCAGGCTCTATGAAAAAATGGGGGCGCATCGGAGAAAAATCGACGGAGAAGAGGGAATATATTTTGCTGTCTGGGCGCCGAATGCCACCGATGTATGTGTAGCAGGAGATTTTAACGGATGGAGCGAAAACAACAGACTTGTCAGCAGGAAAGATGGATCGGGAATATGGGAAACCTTTATTCCCGGACTGAAGGAAGATTCTTTATATAAATATAAAATAAAATCAGGTTTTAAAACAGGATATACTGAAAAAGCCGATCCTTTTTCATTTTATTGCGAGATTCCTCCAAAGACAGCATCAATTGTAAGGAATCTTGAATACGACTGGAAGGATGAGAAATGGATGCGAAAAAGAGCCGGCTATAACAAAAACGATGCGCCTTTCTCGATTTATGAGGTGCATCTCGGTTCCTGGAGAAGAGACAGTGAAAACAATTTTCTTGGCTACAGACAGATTGCAAAGGAACTGGCAGAATATGTGAAAGAAAACGGCTATACACATGTGGAGCTGCTTCCCATAATGGAGCATCCGTTCTATGGCTCCTGGGGCTATCAGATCACAGGATTTTTTGCTCCTACTTCCAGATATGGAAATCCGCAGGATTTTATGTATTTCGTTGATTATTTTCATCAGAAAAACATAGGAGTTATACTTGACTGGGTTCCTTCACATTTTCCTGACGATCTGCACGGACTTTATCTTTTTGACGGCACCCATCTTTATGAGCATGCTGACAAAAAACTCGGGTATCATCCTGACTGGAAGAGCCGGATCTTCAATTATGGACGATATGAAGTAAGGCAGTTTTTAATAAACAGTGCATTATTCTGGCTTGACAAATATCATATTGATGGAATAAGAATAGATGCTGTTGCTTCAATGCTGTATCTTGACTATTCAAGAAAAGAAGGGCAATGGATTCCAAATAAATACGGCGGTAGAGAAAATCTTGAAGCAATAGAGTTTATTAAACAGCTAAATACTGAAGTTTATAAAAATTTTCCTGATGTGCAGACAATGGCGGAAGAATCAACCGCATGGCCCATGGTCACAAAACCGGTATATTCAGGCGGGCTTGGATTTGGAATGAAGTGGAATATGGGCTGGATGCATGATACGCTGAATTACTTTTCCAAAGACCCGGTTTACAGAAAATATCATCAGAATGAACTGAATTTCACTTTCTGGTATGCTTTTAATGAAAACTTTGTTTTACCGATTTCTCATGACGAAGTCGTACATGGCAAAAAATCGCTGCTTGGAAAAATGCCCGGCGACATTTGGAAAAAATTTGCAAATCTCCGCCTTCTGTTAAGCTATATGTTTGCCTATCCCGGCAAGAAGCTGATTTTTATGGGAACAGAGTTTGCGCAGCCGGGTGAATGGGATCACGATTCTGTGTTGCAGTGGCATTTTGCTGAAAGAGAGGGGCACAGGGATATTAAAAGAGTTTTGATGGATCTGAACAGGATTTACAGAAAAGAAAAAGCTTTTTATGTGAATGATTTTAATGGTGAAAGTTTCAAGTGGGTGGATTTTAAAGATCATGATAATAGCATAATTTCATTTTTAAGAACATATAAAAATGAGGTAGCGATACTTGCATGTTTTAACTTTACTCCTGTTCCCAGATATGAATACAGAATAGGAGTTCCGTCTGAGGGTGTCTGGAAGGAATTATTCAATAGCGACTCGGAAATATACGGAGGAAGCGGGCACGGTAATTTTGGAGAATTAATCGCTCAGAAGTTTCCCTGCCACGGATACGACTGCTCGATAATTGGCACACTTCCACCACTGGGGGCATTATTTTTTAAAAAAGCAGAAAAGGGCAAATAATTTTATTTTTATATTTAGAAACTGATATAAATTATGAAAGATAAAAAAACAGCAAGAAGATTTGTGTGCATACACGGCCATTTTTATCAGCCTTTCAGGAAAAATCCCTGGACCGAAGAAATAGATATTCAGGAAAGTGCCTATCCCTACAAAGACTGGAATGAAAGAATAAATGCTGAATGCTACCGGGCAAATGCTTTTGCCCGAATTCTTGGAAAAGACAATAAGCTGACAGACATTTATAATAACTATTCCATGATAAGCTTTAATTTCGGCCCCACACTGCTTGAATGGATTAAAAAAAATGATCCGGTTACACATAAGCAGATAATAAAAGGCGACTTCCGGAGCAGAGATTTTTTTTCAGGTCATGGTACGGCTATAGCGCAGAACTATAATCATCTGATAATGCCTCTGGCTAACAGACAGGATAAAATTCTACAGGTCTGCTGGGCAATATATGATTTTGAAAAAAATTTTAAAAGAAAACCCGAGGGAATGTGGCTGGCAGAGACTGCTGTTGATTATGAAACGCTTGAAGTTCTGGCTGAATACGGCATTAAATATACCATTCTTTCTCCATATCAGGCTTTCCGGTTCAGGAAGCATGAAAAAAATCTGAATGAAAGTAAAAATCTGTCCGGCAGGAAACCTGATTCAAAAGGATGGATTATGGCAGAAAACGGAAGTATAAACACAAGAAGGCCCTATATCTGTATTCTGCCATCCGGCAGGCATATCTCTGTTTTCTTTTATGATAAAGAAATCTCGACCGAACTTTCCTTTGGAGATCTTCTGAAAAACGGTGAAGCGTTTGCCCAAAGCATTATAAACGCTCCGCATACTGATGAAAACAGAAGAGAGATAATCATAATAGCTTCAGATGGTGAAGCATATGGTCATCATAAGAAATTCGGAGACATGGCTCTTGCTTATTGTCTGAAAACAGTGCTGGATAATAAGGATGTGGCTCTCACGGTGTTTGGAGAATATCTTGAATTGTTTCCTGTGGAATATGAAGTGGAGATAGTTGAGAATACCGCCTGGAGCTGCAGCCATTCTTTGTCCAGATGGGAGGGAGGCTGTACCTGTGGAATTCCCGATAATCGTGGTGAAGCAGAATGGAGCCAGGAATGGCGTGTGCACCTTAGGCAGGCAATAAATAAAATAAGGACAGAAATCGATAAAATATTTCATGAAAATATAAAAAAATATATCAAATCAGAAATTAAAGATCCGCTACAGATAATAAAAGATTACATAGCTGTCGCAGAGCAGAGAGATCATGAAAATATAAGAATATTTTTAAATAAATATTCAGATAAAAATAAAAAAGACAAAGCAGACAATTCTTCCGGTTTTAATATCATTCAGGATGATTATAGTGCCAGTGAAAGCCTGCTGCTTTCATTGCTTGAGATGCAGAGGCAGGCTATGCTAATGCAGTCAAGCGATGCATGGTTTTTTGATGATATTTCCAGAATTGAAGCAGTGCAGATATTAACTCATGTATTAATGGCAGTCAGGCTCGGAAGTTATGCTGATCCTGTAAAAACCAGAAGAGCTGAAGAAGAATTTACAAATATCCTGAAGTATGCAAAAAGCAATATTCTAAAAGGAGTGACCGGTTCAGATATTTATCTGAAAGATGCTGCCGGTAGAGAATATTCAACTGAAAAAATCGCTGCTGATTTTATAACGAATTTTCTGGTAATACAAAGTTTTAAAGATAGTTCTCCTTTCTGTAATAATGGAGAAATATTTGATTTTTGCAACCACGAATTTGCACTTACCCATATTTTTGATTTTGAAGATGAAATGCTTTCAGGAAAATCAGGCGGCTTTTATATTATTTCAAAAACGACCCTCAGGAAAGAATTTTGTCTGTTTCTGCTGGTTACTGATAAACATGCCTGTATGCAGAAAAATGAAAGCAATGAAGTCTTAAAAATTTTAATAAGAAAAAAAACGGCAGGTATCAGAAATAATTACAGATGTTCACCTGAAACAATATTTTTTAATGAAATAATAAAACATTATTTTAAGGGAAATAATATTGAAGAAGTTTTTTGCAAATTAAAGAGAAAGCCGGGATTTAAATATTTTGATCTTAATAATATTAGTAAAAGAATAAAAATTAAATTTTTTGAAAAGTATTCGCTTAAGAAGATCAAGGAGCTTTACAGGGGATTAAATAGTTACAGGCTTTATGTTGATAGTATTGAGGAAGATATAAAAAAATGGATAGATGCTTATTTTATTAATAAAAACGAGGATTCTGTTTTTAATGCAGCTAAAAAATCAAGAACTCTGATCATTCTGAATAAAGATAAAATAAGCGAAGACGAGGTTGCAGAACTGGAGTCTCTTGCAGAGGAAAAGGATTCATCAATACCGGGAAAGCACATTCAGACGGATAAAAGACATGGACGAACCGGATTTTTAAAATCCGGCGCAGAGGAATTATTAATGGTAATGATAAGGAAATATCTAAACAATATTCATGATGCAGAGATGCTGAAGACTATAATAAGGCTTGTTAAGGTTTGCAAAAAGCTGGAACCGGATATTGATTTTTCCAAAATGCAGAATATTGTTTTTGAAATTAAGACCATCATTAATGATTCGGCAAAGAATAAAAAAGATAATTTAAATAAAGAAATTAAAGACGGTGTAAGATTTTTATTTGATTTTTTTAATATAGAATATTCTTCAGAAGATGAAGCTTTTTAATAATAAAAGCGGAATTTTGCTTCATATAACGTCACTGCCATCAGAATATGGTATTGGAGATTTTGGGCCGGAAGCATACAGGTTTGCCAGGATGATAAAGGATTGCAGTCAGAGTTTCTGGCAGGTTCTCCCTCTTGCGCCTACAAGCAGCACCAAGCATTATTCTCCCTATGCATCTGTTTCCGCATTTGCCGGCAACACAATGCTGATAAGTCCGGTTCTTTTATATGAGGAAGGATATCTGAAAAAAGATGATCTTTCAGCGTATGCAGAAAAATTTAAAAACAAACCTGAAAGCAGCAGTATTGATTTTGGAAATGTAGTAAAAAGTAAAAAAGTTCTTTTAAACAAGGCATTTCTGAATTTTTACAATGCGCATCATGAGAAAGAAGATGATTTCCGGAAATTCTGTTTTCAGCATGGAAAGGAATGGCTTGATTCATTTTCTTTTTTTAATGTGATTAAAAACAGATTTAAGAATATCTCCTGGAGCAGATGGCCTGAAGAATTGAAAAAAGGGAAAAAGGCCGGAGATATCTGCAAGAGGGAAGCAGGAGAGGAGATTATTAAAGAAAAATTTTTTCAGTTTATTTTTTTAAAGCAGTGGTTAAGATTAAAAAATTACTGTAATAGCATAGGATTAAAAATCATTGGCGACATACCTATTTATATGGATTATGAAAGCAGTGATGTCTGGTCAAATCAGGATATCTTCAAGCTTGATAAAAATAAAAAACCGGAATTTGTTTCAGGAGTGCCGCCGGATTATTACAGTTCTACAGGCCAGTTGTGGAATAATCCTGTGTATAACTGGAAAAACTTAAAAAAACAGAATTTTCAGTGGTGGCTTAAAAGAATAATGCATAATCTTGATCTTTTTGATTATGCAAGACTGGATCATTTCAGAGGTTTTGTAAAATACTGGGAAGTGAGCGCAAAAGAAAAAACTGCAAAAAACGGAAAGTGGAAAAAGGCAGAACCCGAAGAATTTTTCAATCTCCTTAAAAGAGAAATTTGTAAAAAATATAATTATATTCCTATCATTGCCGAAGATCTGGGATTTATTACTCCTGATGTGATAAAGATTATTAAGGAGAACAAGTTTCCGGGCATAAGAGTAATACTGTTTGCTTTCGGCAGAGATTTTCCACATAGCATTCATCTGCCTGAAAATTATAATGACAGCTGTGTAGCGTATACCGGAACTCATGACAATAACACAGTTTGCGGGTATCTTCAAAAGGAAGCAAAAAAGACTGAAAGGGAAAATATGAATAAATATCTCGGGCCGGAAACCGAATCGGATAAAATAAGCATGGAATTAATAAAGAGAATATCAGGCTCCATTGCGGATCTGACTGTTTTTCCTGTCCAGGATATACTAAACCTTGATTATCGGGCAAGAATGAATAAACCTTCAACTAAAAGAAATAACTGGAGGTGGAAGATGAAGTTCTCGGATATGAATCCTGAAAAATTTAAAGAGCTGGGAAATTTGACTAAAAAGAATAAAAGAAATTAAACTTGTTTTGATGTATATTAAATTTTAAATTAATTTTTTTGATTTGAAACCAGACTTAAATATTTACTAAATAGTAACAATTATTCTATAATAGATACATAGTTAAGGATTATTAATAATTTTTTACTCTGGTGGATTTTAAATGCGTATAGAAGTAGTAGCATTTGTTTTAAGCGGAGGAAAAGGCGAGAGGCTTATGCCTCTGACAAAGGACAGGGTAAAACCGGCAATGCCTTTCGGGGGAAGCTACAGAGTAATTGATTTTGTCCTGAGCAATCTTATTCATTCAAGGATTAGAAGAATATACATTCTTACGCAATATGAACCGCGTTCACTTGAAAGACATATTTATGAAGGCTGGACTCCGATTTTTGGTGTAGGCCGGTATAGCTTTATAAGGATGCTTCCTCCCAAACAGGGTTCTGACAGCGGCTGGTATAATGGAACAGCTGATGCCGTAAATCAGAATAAGAACTATGCATGGGAGAACAACCCCGATATTATAGATATATTCAGTGCAGACCATATTTATATAATGGATATTTCAATAATGAATGATTTCCATTATGAAAAAAAAGCTGATCTTACAATCTCTGCGCTTCCCGTAAAGTGTAAAACTGCATCAAAAAAGTATGGTGTCCTGGTAGTGGATGATGACTGGAAACTTATCGGTTTTGAAGAGAAACCTGAAAATCCCACTCCGATGCCCGGCTCAAAAGACTACTGTCTGGCATCAATGGGAAACTATGCCTTTAAACCTCAGGTTCTTATAGAGGAACTGATAATTGACCAGCACAAAAAAACACAGAGAGACAAAAGTATTATTATGCAGAATCCTGACAGATATTCTTCACATGATTTCGGTTTTGACGTCATTCCGGCAATGCTTAAAAGAGGAAGGAAAATATACGTTTATAATTTTAGTGAGAACTATATCATCAGCACTGACCAGCACGAAAAATCTTACTGGAGGGACATCGGTGATCTTGATGAGTTTTATCAGGCAAACATGGATCTGCTTAAAGATGAAAAAGAAATAAACCTGCATAATGAAAGATGGGAGATATTCACCAGGGCGGCATGTCTCAGATCGCCGCTGATAGGAGAAAAATCAGCGATTTCAAAATCCATCATCTCTAACGGATGCATAGTGAACGGGTCTGAAATCAGCAATTCGATATTATCATATCATATAGAAGTTTCTGAAAATACGAATATATCTGACTCCTTTTTAATGGGATATAATTATGTAGGCAAAAATGTAAAAATCAAAAATGCCATAATAGATACCAATACCTATATTCCTGATAATACCAGAATAGGTTTTGACAGGGAGGAAGACCTGAAAAGAAAACTTACAATTTCAGACAATGGTGTCGTGATAGTTCCGAGAAGATTTAAATTATAACTCTGCAATCCGGCAGGCAGGTAAAAGTATTCCAATAATTTCTTTATATACCCATATAGTCCCTGTTCATCATACATGTTTTTAGGTAAAACAGAGAAGTGTGTGTTTGTCCTTTTTAAGTAAAATAGTTTAAAATCTATTGTAACTATTGTAATTAACAATTAAAGAAGAGGGGAAAATAATTGAAACCTGATAAATCAGAC
Organism: Actinomycetota bacterium; assembly: GCA_012837825.1. NCBI lineage: Bacteria > Bacillati > Actinomycetota > Actinomycetota bacterium. The sequence continues at coordinate 49,197 of DUQM01000008.1, forward strand.
CATAGACACGGGACTTTGAAAAAATCTCCGGTCAGATTTGCATCAGTCGAGTTTAATAAAATAGATCCTGATGCCACTCTGCCTGCCAAATTTGACAGACTTCTAAAGACGATTGAACTGAAAAGAATTGCAGGCGGGAAAATGGTAGCCTTAAAGATGCATATGGGCAAGGGATTAGGCTACACCACCATACACCCTCTTTTTGTAAGGATGCTTATCAGACATATTAAAGAAGCAGGAGGAGAGGTTTTTATAACAGATGTCGGCCCCAGTCATCGTGGCGATGGTTTTGGCGGCCTGACTTCAAGAGACAGAGGATATTCGGAAGATGTTCTCGGAGCTCCGATATATCCTGTGTCCGGAGTGTTTGACAAGTATTATTATTCAAAAGAAGTAGATTTTAAAACCCTGAAGGAAATACAGATAGCCGGTCATATACATGATGCAGAAGCCATGATAGATCTGTCTCATTTTAAAGGTCATGGAGTGAGCAGCTATGGCGGCGCTCTGAAAAATATTGCGATGGGCTGTGTGACTGCGAAAACAAGAAGAGATATGCATAGTCTTCACTCAGGAGGAAGCGGTATTGTCTGGGATAGGGATCTATGCGATCACTGCAATAAATGTGTGGAAGAATGCAGATATAAAGCAAATTTCTTCAATGATGAAAACGAATATGAAGTCACACTTCATAACTGTACCTACTGCCAGCATTGCATTGAGATATGTCCGAATTCCGCCCTTTCCCTTGAGTCCAGAAATTATCTTG